>CABQJB010000125.1 GCA_902464195.1 uncultured Megasphaera sp. | reverse complement strand
GCCGTCGCCGGCTATGGCCGCGTCGAAGGCAGCGGCCATACCATCGCCGCCCTGAAAGAATTCATCGCCGACCATCATACGCTCTTCGCCTGCTGTCATGCCCTGGTCCCCTTCGGCTGGATCGACGTCGTCTCCGTCGACAAGGCCAGGACCTATATTTCTGCCTTATAAGGCAGAAAAGGCCGCTGCACAGCGGATATAGCCGCCGGGAAGTTCCTCGGCGGCTTTCTTCATCTGCAGGGCCAGGAGGATGGGCAGCAGGTCGGCGACGGCGAGGCCCGTCTTTTCCAGGAGTTCGCTCACCGGCGCCGCCCGATCGAAGGGAATGGCGTCGACGACGGCCTGTTCGGACGGACTCAGGCTGGGGCCTTCCTCATGGCAGGCCGTCTCTGGTCCCTGCCAGCCGCGGCGGCGGAATTCCCGGACTACATCATCGACACAGGTCAGGGGAATGGCGCCGAGCTGGAGAAGATGGTTCGTCCCCCGGCTGGTCTCGGAAAAGACGCTGCCCGGCATGGCAAAGACGTCGCGCCCTTCGTCGAGAGCCAGGTCGGCCGTAATCAGGGAACCGCTGCGCAGGGCCGCTTCGACGACGATCGTCGCCGCTGCCATGCCGGCGATGATGCGGTTGCGGGCGGGAAAATTCCGGGACAGCGGCTCGACGCCGAAGGCGTATTCCGAAATGACCGCGCCGCCCCCGTCGATGACGCGCCGGAACAGGGCCTTGTTCTCCCTGGGATAGGTCCGGTCCAGGCCGTTGGCGGCGACGACAACAGTCCGCCCCTTTCCTTTCAGGGCGCCCCGATGGGCCCGCGTATCGATGCCCCTGGCACCGCCGCTGACGACGGTGAAGCCCTGGGCCGCCAGTTCGGCAGCCAGCGTCTCGGCAGCATTTAGGCCATAAGGGCTGGCCTTGCGGGAGCCGACGATGGCGATACTACTGCTGTCGCGGGCCATCGTCCCCTGGCAGAAGAGGACCAGCGGCGGCCGGGCGATGAAGGGCAGCCAGCTGGGATAATCGTCGTCCCACAGGGCGACGGGCCGGACGCCATAAAAAGCCAGCCTGCGCTGGAAGGTATTCCAATCAAAAACATCTCGTTCTTGCCTGAGCTGAGAAAAAATCTTAGCCGGGATCCCCGTCCGGCGCCGCAGGTCTTCATCCCAGACGGCGTCCCAGGCTTGTCGGGGCGAGCGGCAGACGTCGAGGAGGGCCTGCAGGCGGCGGCTGCCGCAGCCTTTGAGGGACTGGAGGGCCGCTGCGTACATCGTTTCCTGATTCACCTTCATCCCCCCTTCACGGCTGGTGCATCTTATTGCGGTAACTGATGGCTTCGGCAACGTGTTCCTTGGCGATGACCGGCTCTTTGGCCAGGTCGGCAATGGTCTGGGACACTTTGATGATGCGGTCGTAGCTGCGGGCACTGAGGTGCAGGACGTCGAAGGCCTCGCGCAATAGATGCTGGGCCGCCTCGGTCAGCTGGCACGTGGCCCGTATCTCCCGGTGCCCCATATGGGCGTTGCAGCTGCAGCCATAAGGAGCCAGGCGCTCCTGCTGGCGGTGGCGCGCCGACAGGACCCGCGAGCGGATTGCCGACAACGGCTCAGCCCGCCGCCGGGCCGTCAGTTCCCGGTAGGCCGGCCGTTCGACGCGGACGTGGAGGTCGATGCGGTCCAGGAGGGGCCCGGAAATCTTATGGGTATAGCGGCGTATCTCGCTGTCCGAACAGGTACAGCCTTCATCGAAACCGTAGCGGCCGCAGGGACAGGGATTCATGGCCGCCACCAGGACGAAGCGCGACGGATAGGACAAGGCCGCCTGGACGCGGGCGATGTGGACGACGCCGTCTTCTAGTGGCTGGCGCAGGACTTCCAGGACCGACCGGGGGAATTCCGGCAGCTCGTCGAGGAAGAGGACGCCGTGATGGCTGAGGGTCACTTCGCCCGGCTTGGGGATAGACCCGCCACCGACGAGGCCGGCCATGGAAATGGTGTGATGAGGACTGCGGAAAGGCCGCTGCTGCAGGAGACGTCCCTTGCCCAAAAGGCCGGCGACACTGTAGATCTTGGTCACTTCCAGGGCTTCGCTTTCACTCATGGGCGGCAGGATGGTCGGAATGCGCTTGGCCAGCATGGTCTTGCCGCTTCCCGGCGGGCCGATCATGAGGACGTTATGGCCGCCGGCCGCAGCGATTTCCAGGACCCGTTTGGCTTCGCCCTGGCCCTGGACTTCAGCAAAGTCGACGTCATAGTCCAGCTGGTCCGGCGCCAAGGGTTCCGGCCGGGCCGCGTCCAGCTGCTTTTCACCGGTCAGGCAGGCGGCGACGTCGCAGAGCGTATCGACGCCGTAGACCGTGAGGTCCGGACAGAGCAGGGCTTCGGCAGCATTATCCCGGCTGACGAAGACCGTCTTCATCCCCTGGGCGGCCCCTTCCAGGACCATGGGCAGGATGCCGTTCACCGGCCGGATGCGTCCATCCAGGGCCAGTTCGCCCATGAAGAGGCACTGTTCGCAGGCCTCTTCGGGAATCTGGCCGCTCGATACGAGGATGGCCACGGCCAGGCTCAAATCCAGGCCGGACGTGTCTTTCTTCAAATCAGCCGGCGCCAGGTTGACCGTCAGGCGGCGCATGGGAAATTCATAACCGCTGTTCTTGACGGCAGCCCGGACCCGCTCTTTGGCTTCTTTTACCGACGTCGAAGCCAGGCCGACCAGGTCGAACGACGGCAGGCCATTGGAAATATCCGTTTCGACGGCGATGACATGACCGTTCAGGCCCAGCGTTGCCGCCCCATAGATACGAGCAAACACAACGTCACCGCCTTTCCGCCAGGAAGGCATGGGCGATGTGACGGATGGCAGGCTGTCCGCCATCACCGGGCCAGACTTCGATGACGTCGAACCGGCACGGCCGCTCCCAAAGGTCGAACTGGGCCAGATAGGCTGAGGCCACGCGGGTGATCTTGCGGCGCTTACGCTTCTCGACGGCTTCGCAGGGCAGGCCGTACGAGGCGGTCATCCGCGTCTTGACTTCGATGAAGACCAGCGTATGGCCGTCTTCGGCGATGATGTCGATTTCTCCCAGGCGGTTGCGGTAATTACAGCAGCGCACGCGATAGCCTTTTTCCTGGCGCACAAAGGACAGCGCCGCTTGTTCTCCATAATAACCTAATAGATTCTTCTCCATGGCGATTCCCCTTTCTCGATTCATTCCAATTACGTCCATCGTAGAGGAGAAAGATTAAAATTACATAAAAAAAAGACCCTTCCGGGCCTTTTTTCATGAGAAGAAGATTAAATTTTGTGAATCATCAGGAAGGCAACGACGCCGATGAGCAGGACGATGGCGATGATGCGGGTAAGGGCCGATGCCGTAAGCGTCACCTGGCGCTGGGGCTTCCGTCTCCGCTGCCGTTCACTCATACGCCGGGCCAGGCCATTTCTTTGCCGCCTAAGATGTGGGCGTGCATGTGATGGACCGTCTGGCCAGCCTTTTCGCCGGTGTTGAAGACGACGCGGAAACCGTCCTTATCGAGTCCCATGACCTGGGCGACTTTCTGGATGGCATAGAGCATCTTGCCAGCGACGTCGGCATCATCCGGCGTCAAATCGGCGATACTCTGGATATGTTTCTTAGGGATGACCAGGACGTGGACCGGAGCCACCGGATTGATGTCCTTGAAGGCGAAGAAATTATCGTCTTCCCAAACCTTCGTGCTCGGGATTTCCCCGGCGATGATCTTGCAGAAAATGCAGTCTTCCATGATAAATTCCTCCTTTGTTGTGTGGGGTTAGTGGTTAGTGGTTAGTGGTTAGTGGTTAGTGGTTAGTGGTTAGTGGCTAGTGGTTAGTGGCTAGTGGCTAGTGGTTAGTGGTTAGTGGTTAGTGGCTCGCAGGCCGGAACCACGAGCCACTAGGCCTCAGGCCGAAACCACGAGCCACTAACAACGACCTACGAGCTTCCGCCCATCGGTGCCGGTGAGGGTGACTTCGACGACGGTGCCTTCGGCATGAGGCGGAAGATTTTCGACGACGGCCCGTTCGTAGTTTTCCGTAAAGCCTTCGCCCGTCGTGCCGTCCTGTTTTTCGATGAGGACCGATGCCGTCTTGCCGACCAGGGCCGTCAGGAGCGCCGCTTTCTGGCGGGCTGACAGTTCATTGACGAGTTCGACGCGCCGCTTCTTTTCCGCCGTTTCGACCTGGTCCTTCATATCCGCTGCCGGCGTCCCCTTGCGCTGGGAGTACGGGAAGGCGTGGATATGAGAGAAAGAAAGGCGTTCCAGCGTCGCCATAGTGTCCTCGAAGAGGGCTTCCGTTTCGCCGGGAAAACCCAGGATGAGGTCCGTCGAGACGGTCAGGCCGTCGATGCGGCTGCGCAGGCGGGCGATGAGGTCCTCGTATTCGGCCACTGTATAATGGCGGTTCATGGCCTTCAGGATCGGGTCCGAACCGGACTGGAGCGGCAGGTGCAGGTGCGGGCAGATGCGGTCCGAGCTGTTCATGACGTCGATCATGTCATCGCCGATTTCCAGGGACTCGATGGAACCCAGGCGGATACGGGCCACACCGGTTTCCTTGACCAGGCGGTCCAGGATGTGGGCCAGCGACGGATGGTCATCGAGGTCGCGGCCATAGGCACCGAGATGGATGCCGGTCAGGACGATTTCCTTGAAACCCGCTGCGACCAGGCGGTTCGCTTCGGCCACGATGGCATCGGGCTGGCGCGATTTCAAAGCGCCCCGCGTATAGGGGATGATGCAGTAGGAACAGAAATTATTGCACCCTTCCTGGATCTTCAGGTCGGCCCGCGTGTGTTCCACTGCCGACGGATAGAGGGGGATTTCCTCGAATTCGTCGTGGCGGCGCACGTCGTGGACGGCCGTGATGGCTTCGTCGTCTTCGTCGTGCAGGAGTTCGCGGACGATGGAGACGATGCGCCTGCGTTCATTGGTCCCGACGACGGCATCAACTTCGGGCATGGATGTCAGAAGCTCCGGGTCGAGCTGGGCATAGCAGCCGGTGACGATGACCTTGGCCGCATCGTTGCGCGTCTTCGTCCGCCGGATGAGCTGGCGCGATTTCTTTTCGCCCACCTGGGTGACCGAACAGGTATTGATGACATAGACGTCGGCCGGGCCATTGAAATCGGCTTCCGTGAAGCCCGCAGCCAGGAAGAGGCCGCGCATACTGTCCGTATCGTACTGGTTGACACGGCAGCCAAGAGTGGCAAAAGCGATAGTTGGCATTACTTGAATCCTCTTTCGTACATAATGATAGACAGGGCCGCCAGCGACGCCGTTTCAGCGCGCAGGATGCGGGGCCCGAGAGAAACCGTGCGGCACCACGACAGGTGCTGCGTGGCATAGGCGATTTCCTTTTCGGCATAGCCCCCTTCGGGACCGATGGCGATGACGACGTCGCCAGTCCGCACGTCATGGCAGGCTTCCGACAAGGGCGCCGTTTCCTGTTCATAAGGGATGACGAAGCGCGTGTCGGCATAGGCGTCGACGAGTTCCGTGAAGCTCATGACCGGCGCTACGTCGGGCACGTCGTCGCGGCCGCATTGCTTGGCCGCTTCCAGGGCCAGGCGCTGCCAGCGTTCGAGCCGTGCCTGCCGCCGTTTATCATCTAATTTTACTACACAATGCTCCATTTGTACAGGAACGATCCGCCCGGCGCCGAGTTCCGTCGCCTTCTGGACGACCCAGTCGAATTTGTCGCCCTTGAGGAGCCCCGCTGCCAGGATGACCCTGCCGTTCGACGCCGGCCCGTCGGAAATCTTGCGCGCCGGCGTGAGGTACGCCGAATGGCCTTCCATGCGGGTGATGAAACATTCGTAGGTCGCACCGGTGCAGTCCGTGACGTTCAGCGTATCGCCGACGGTATGGCGCAGGACGACGACGACGTGGTGGGCATCGTCGGCAGACAATTCAAAGGTCCCGCAAATGGGG
>CABQJB010000124.1 GCA_902464195.1 uncultured Megasphaera sp. | reverse complement strand
ACAACAGAAAAAGGATGGTCCTGAAAAACTTAATCGTTTTCTAATCGTTTTTGAATCAAATCCAAAATATTTAAGGAAACGTTAATGTATATTGGGGCCTATCGGCCTCGCCGGTCGCAGATCGCCATTCGCTCGGACTCAGATGCGGCTTCGCCGCAACAGGCTCTGGAAATAAGACGCAGGAGCGCCAAAAAGGCCGTGGCTCGTTGTTCGTAGCTCGTAAAAAACCGCCATTATACTCGGCTAGGCTGTGATGAAATATCACAGCGGGCCGCCCGTCGGGCCGGCCCCTACGCACAAAGGCCGCTGGCCGTGATTTTTTTTGCGGTCTGCCGCCTGCGAACTGCGGACTGCATTCATTTTCATCGCCTGCATGCGATACCGTGGACTGTGATTTTTTTGCGGCCTGCCACTTGCGAACAGCGGCCTGCGTCCATTTTCATCGCCTCTATGCGATACCGTGGACTGTGATTTTTTTGCGGTCTGCCACCTGCCGCCTGCGACCGACGTTTTATTATCATCGCCTGCATGCGATACCGTAGGGGACACCCTGGCAAGGCATCCCGCTACACGCTGAGGGTGTCCCGAAGCGTTGTTGTTAGTTTGAATTTATAGCGGCAAAAGCCGCATTGTAGGGGCGACCCGTGGGGCGCCCGCTACGCGCAGAGGGTTTCCCGAAGCGTCGTTGTTAGTTTGAGTTTATAGCGGCGAAGCCGCATCTGAGTCCGAGTTAACCTGAATTACGGAATTCATGGTATATCCAGCTGCAAAGGGGTTGAAGATAAAGATAAACGCCTGCTATTATGGCTGTTGTCGGCGCTCCCAGAACAGCCAATGGAACCGCGACGGCGACACTCCAAGGAATCAGCGCGGCCAGGACAATGGTTGTATCTTCCAATACTAAAGCCATTTCCTGTTTATCTGGAAAAAGTTCCTGGCATAGCTGTTGGACCATAATCGACGATAATGTCTGGTTACAGGCAATCGATACGGCTCCCAGGGAAACAATGATGGTACAACCGTACGAGGTCACCCGGTTAGCGAGGTGATGGATGCCTTTTTTTACACCTTCTAATAAATCTGTTTTTTCAAAGATTCCTGCATACGAACAAGATAACGCTACTAATGCGCCAGGTCCTGCCATAGATAATAAACCTCCGCCATTCAGCATAGATGCCAATTCAGTATCGGTCGTTTTATAACCAGTAATCAACATGGGCCATATATCCTGGAATGACAGGCCCTGTAGAAGAACACAAAGTCCCAAGGCAGCCACGATACTGACCAGCATTGTCTTCCAGACCGCAATACGCAGTATGGACATGACGATGATGACGATGGCAGGGAGAAGAACTGGCCATGATAGCACGAATACCTGATTAAATTCATCTAAAATATGGGTATCGACTGCAGAGGCTGTCATGGATGAACCAATGACACCATAAATGATACATGACAGTATAATGGGAAAAGCGGCGCGAGCTGCCATATATTTCAGGTTCGTAAATAAATCCGTATGTGTAATAGAAGCTACAACGAGAGCGCTCGTCGACAAGGGAGAGCAGCGATCGCCTACATAAATGCCACTGAGAATTGCTCCTCCAAGCCAGGCCGGGTCACAATTCATGGCATTGCCAATCGACATGCAGATAACTCCCATCGTCGCTACTGTGCCAAAAGAAGTGCCGATAAGTAAAGATAGCCCGCTATTAAGTAAAAAAGTCACGACCAGGAACGCATCGGGGCGTATGATCTGTCCGGCTGAATGGACCAGATACGGGATAGTACCAGAAGCCCGCCATGTCGCTGTGATTAATCCAATGAGACAAAAGACAATTAGGACCATCCGGATGGTCTTGATGCCTGTCCAGGATAATCTTAGCAGTTCTTTTACTGACAGATGGCGGTAAAGACCATAACTGAAGAAGAGGATATAACCAAAGATTAATGCATATAAGATGGATACTTGTGCCATCAGGCATGTTATCAGACCGATTGCGAACAGTCCTAAAACTAGAAAATTCATTTACCATAACCTCCGACAAGCCGATTCCGGCGATGAGTGAAATTCTATTTTTACCCGGTACAGTTATTGTAAAGCTGACCGCTTCAAATCGTCAAGGAGCTGTTTGCGCTTGACGATGGTTGAGGGTTGACGGTATAATAGATATGTGAAAAGAGGCAGCTGCCCAAGATGGGGATCCGGGGCGGCTCTTTTTTTGTTTTGTCGTCAGTATGCCAGGAAGGGCAGGATTGTATAGATGGGTAGTATTAAAGTACAGAAATTGAGTAAGTCTTTTGGGGTACATACGGTATTCCATGATGTCAGTTTTGAAATCCGCCGGGGCGAACGGATCGGCCTCATCGGGGCCAATGGGGCCGGGAAGTCGACGCTGCTCAAGTGCCTCATGGGCGAAGAGGAGTACGATAACGGGGCTTTTGTCGTTTCCGAAGGCGAATCGATTGGCTATTTACAGCAGGATATCACCTATGCCGACGACGTGACTCTGCGCCAGACGATTACTGAGGCCTGGCAGGATGTCATGAAGCTGGAAAAGGATTTGAAGGCTGTCGAAAAGGATATGCAGGCTCATCCCGACGATGAAGGCTTGATGAACCGCTATGCCCGCATGCAGGAACGGTTCGAGTGGCTCGGCGGCTATGAATACGAGTCGATGTCGCGGAAAATCGTCCAGGGTCTGGGCTTTTCGGAAGCCGATATGGACCGGCCGGTCCAGAGCTTTTCTGGCGGCCAGAAGACGCGCATCAACCTGGCCAAGGCCCTCGTCCGCCGGCCGGATTACTTGTTCCTCGATGAACCGACGAACCATCTCGACGTGGATATGCTGGAATGGCTGGAAAGTTATCTCTTGTCTTATGGCGGCGGCATCCTCATCGTATCTCATGACCGCTATTTCCTCGACCGCGTGGCGACGGGCATCCTCGAACTGTCCCACGGCAAGGTGACCAAGTACAAGGGCAATTATTCGCGCTACGTCGAGCAGCATGCCCAGCAGCAGAAAGCCCTGGAAAAGGCCTATAAGAAGCAGCAGGAACACATCCACGAAACGGAAGAATATATCCGCAAGTACAAGGCCGGCATCAAGGCCAAGCAGGCCCGCGGCCGCCAGTCCCAGCTGGACCGGCTGGAACGTATCGAATGGCAGCCGGAAGATGAATCGCTGCATTTCAATTTCAAGCCTGTCGAAGAGTGCGGCCAGAAAGTCCTGGTCCTGGACAAGGTCAGCGGCGGTTTTGCCGACCGCCAGTTGTTCGACCATCTGTCACTCCTCCTGCGCCGCGGCGAAGCGGCATCCCTCATCGGACCCAATGGGACGGGGAAGACGACGCTCATCCGCATGATCATGGGCGAAAAGGAACCGACAGACGGCCATATCACTTTGGGCAGCCGCGTCCATATCGGTTATTTTGCCCAGGAACACACGGACCTGCACGGGGCCTGGACGGTCCTCGATGAAATCATGAATGATTTCAGTTACGGCGAAGAAGAAGCCCGGTCTGTCCTGGGACGCTTCATGTTCCGCGGTGACGATGTCTTCAAGGTCATCGACAGCCTCAGCGGCGGCGAACAGGCCCGGCTGGCTCTGTTGAAGCTTTTCCTGCAGGGGCCGAATTTCCTCATCCTCGACGAACCGACGAACCATCTCGATATCCCGACGCGGGAAGTCCTGGAACAGGCGCTGCTGGAATTCGGCGGGACCTATCTGGTCGTATCCCATGACCGCTATTTCCTCGACAAGATTACTCAGCGGACGCTGGTCCTGGAAAACAAGCAGCTCACGGAATACGTCGGCAATTACAGTTATTACCGGGAAAAGGTCCGCGAAGCCCAGGAAGCGGCAGAAAAGGCAGCAGTAGAAGCGCAAGGACCCTCGCCGGCTCATGACAAAGAAACTGCCCCGGCAGCTAAGAAGGCGGAACCGCCAGCCGCTCAGGCCGTGAAGGCACCGGCCAAGGCTCCGGCCTATGGTCAGGCAGCCAAGCTGGAAAAAATCGAGATGAAGATCGCCGAACTGGAAGCGACTATCAAGATGTACGAAGTGCAGATGAACATGCCTCAGAATCAGACCGATGCCGACGCCATGATGGAATTGACGAAGGAATATGAAGCGGCCCAGGCTCAGCTTGATGAAGCCTATGAAAAATGGGAAGCCCTGTCGGAATCGTGACGCTGTCCGCGCATGACAGATATGAAAAATAAATATAAACTTTGGGACCGGTGATTCGTAAAACGTAAAACTTTACGTAACCATCCCGATGTGCGGTTTTAAAAAGCCCGTTTTCTTGATGAATTTTTTAAAAATATCAAGAAAACGGGCTTTACAAGTTTCCTGTACGTGGTATACTATGCTCAACTCCCACGAAGAGGGAGCCTTTATTATATCCATAAAGAATACGGAAAGATTCCGATAGAAGGGAAGCGCTTATATATGGCAACACAGTTCAACCCGGTCACGCCGGAATTATTAGCAGAATTACGTCAGGTCGTCGGTGATAAATACGTCAAGACGGACGAAGACTATTTGGAAAAATACCAGACAGACGAAGAAGGGAACTCCCATTATTTCCATAAGCCGGAAGTCGTCGTCTTCCCTGGTTCTACAGAAGAAGTGGCAGCTATCGTCAAATTGGCTAATAAATATCTCGTACCGATTACGCCGCGCTCGGCTGGTTCCGGTGTCGCCTGTGGCGCTATCCCGGTCTATCATGGCATCGTCGTCGAATTGGAACGGATGAACCAGATCCTCAAATTCGATGCTGATAATATGTATGCCGTCTGCCAGACCGGCGTCATCACCGGTGACCTGCAGCGGGAAGCTGCCAAACACGGTCTCTTGTATGCTGGCGACCCGTCCAGTGCCGACAGCAGCATGATCGGCGGCAACGTCGCCAACAACGCCGGCGGCAACAAGGCCGTCAAATACGGCACGACGCGCCATCAGATTTACAGCCTGAAAGTCGTCACGCCGACAGGGGATATCCTCGACGCCGGTGCCCGCCTCAAGAAGAGTTCTACCGGCCTCTGCCTGGAACAGCTCTTCGCCGGTTCCGAAGGGACTTTGGGCATCATCACGGAAGTCACGGTCAAACTCCGTCCCATGCCGCCGTATGCCTTCAATATGGTCTGCGTCTTCAAAACCGATGAAGAAGCCTTTGCCCTGCCGAATAAGATCCTCAAAGCCGGCATCGACCCGACGAGTATCGAATTCATGGATAATGAAGCCCTGCGCATGACCTGCAAGTTCCTCGATATGAAGATGCCTCATGTCGACGAAGGCTGTGATTACGTCATCGTCACCGTCGAATCGTTCAGCGAAGACGATTCGGACCGCAAGATGGAACAGCTCTGTGATTTGGCTGAAGCCAACGGCTCTATCGACGAATTTGAAGCGGACAAACGTATCTGGAAGCTGCGCAAACAGTTCGCCGAAGCTGCCCGCGACGTCGACAAGATGTTCCAGACGGAAGACTTCGTCGTACCGCTCGACCGCATCCCGGATATTACTAAACAGATCCCGGAACTGCGCGAAAAATACGACCTCTACTGCGTCACCGTCGCTCACATCGGCGATGGCAACATCCACGTCCTGCCTTTGAACGCCAAGGGCCTGTCGCCGGAAGAATGGTTTGAAAAAATCAAGGCCTTCCACCGCGACCTCTTCCCGCGTGTCTATGCCCTGGGCGGCAAGATGTCCGGCGAACACGGCATCGGTTATAAGAAATTAGAAGAATTCGCACTTTGCACACCGCAAGCCGAACTTAACGTCATTAAAGCCATCAAGAAAGCATTAGATCCCAATAACATCATGAATCCCGGTAAATTAGTAGATATTGACTAATTATTTCATAGAGGGGAAGGCAAATTGCAAAGACGGCAACGATTATATTCATAATAATCGTTGCCGTCTTTTTATATATTTACTATAATAG
>CABQJB010000123.1 GCA_902464195.1 uncultured Megasphaera sp. | reverse complement strand
GCGAAAGGGAGTGCCTCTTTTGCCGCAGCGAGGCCCGGCAGGCCTTGAAGCGGCAGATACGCGCTTACCTCGACGATATGCCCTGGCTGTCGTGGGAGGCCGTGGCCGGCTATCTGAAGACGGCCGTGACGGCAGCGGCTGAAGAACAGGCTTACAATGAGGTCCGCCGCAACCTCATCTATACGTATATTGAAAAAGTATATTATGAATACGATACGGCAGCCGATGATTTTACTCTGGCCATGCTCATCACCCGCCGCGTCCCCGGCGATATCCCGCCGAAATTCATCGAGAACCTCGTTGCCAAATACAGAAAGAAGGACGACTATGTATCTCCATCTGAGCCGTAATCTCTCCATCTATGCTGGCGACGTCGTAGCCATCGTTAACCTGGCAGGCCATCAGGGCCGTTCGGTCTGCCGGCATTTCGCCCTTCCCCTCGTCGCCGTCGACGGGATACCGGAAACGGCCTGGCGCTGCCTGGTCGTCACGGGAGAGCGTGTCTTTGCCCTGCCGGTCACGGGCGAGACCATGGTCCGGCGCTATCAGAAGTGCCTGCACCCGGCAAGGTATGTATTCAAAAATGTTTGATTTTACGTTATAATAAAGTGTTAGATTGCCTAAATGAATCATTAAAATTGCAAGAAACAGGAGTTGAGAATCTCTATGTCGAAAGACAAAGCTAGATATGGTGCCGAACAGATTCAAGTATTGGAAGGCCTGGAAGCCGTCCGCAAACGGCCTGGGATGTACATCGGCAGTACATCGACACGGGGCCTTCATCATCTGGTCTACGAAGTCGTCGATAACAGTATCGACGAAGCTTTGGCCGGTTATTGTACACACATCGAAGTCACTATCCAGGAAGACAACAGCATCACTGTCGTCGATAATGGCCGTGGCATCCCGGTGGCCATGCATAAAATCGGCAAGCCCGCTGTCGAAGTCGTCCTGACGGTCCTCCATGCCGGCGGGAAATTCGGCGGCGACGGCTATCCCATTTCCGGCGGCCTCCACGGTGTCGGTATTTCCGTCGTCAACGCCCTCAGTGTCTGGACGAAGGTCCAGGTCAAACGCGATGGCTATTTATGGGACATCTCCTTCACCCGCGGCGTGACAGACCAGCCGCTCCGGAAGGTACGTCCTCTGGAAGCGGGCGAAGA
Organism: uncultured Megasphaera sp.; assembly: GCA_902464195.1. Taxonomy (GTDB): domain Bacteria; phylum Bacillota; class Negativicutes; order Veillonellales; family Megasphaeraceae; genus Megasphaera. Next base: position 4,798 of record CABQJB010000123.1, on the reverse strand, counting down.
AACGGGGACGAAAGTTTCTTTCAAGCCGGACCATGAAATCTTCCCGGACACGGTCTATGACTTCAATACCTTGAAGACGCGCCTGCGCGAACTGGCTTTCCTCAATAAAGGCCTGCACATCACCTTGACGGATAAACGCGGTGAAGGCAAGAGCGAAGTCTACTGTTATGAAGGCGGTCTGACGTCGTTCGTCGAATTCCTCAATGAAAGCCATCAGGCCGTCAATCCGACGGTCATCAACGTCGACGGCGAAAAGAACAAGGTCATCGTCGACATTGCCATGCAGTATAACGACGGCTACAGTGAAAATATCCTGACCTTCGTCAACGATATCTTCACCGAAGAAGGGGGCACGCATCTGAGCGGCTTCCGCTCCGGCCTGACGCGTACGATCAACGATTATGGCCGCAGTGCCGGCATTATCAAAGAAAATGAAGACAACTTGTCCGGCGAAGATGTCCGCGAAGGCCTGACGGCCGTCATCAGCGTCAAGGTACGGGAACCGCAGTTCGAAGGCCAGACCAAGACCAAGCTGGGCAACAGCGAAGTCAAGGGCATCGTCGACAACATCGTTTCCGACGGGCTGAAAGAATTCTTTGAAGAACATCCGGCCGAAGCCAAGGCCATCATCAATAAGACCATTTCCGCATCCCGTGCCCGCCAGGCCGCCCGCCGTGCCCGGGAATTGACGCGCCGCAAGAACGCCCTGGAAATCAGCAGCCTGCCTGGGAAACTGGCGGACTGCTCGGAAAAGAATCCGGACCAGACGGAAATCTACCTGGTCGAAGGTGATTCGGCTGGCGGCAGCGCCAAACAGGGCCGTGACCGCCGTTTCCAGGCCATCCTGCCCCTGCGCGGCAAGATCATCAACGTCGAAAAGGCCCGCCTCGACAAGATCCTGGCCAACGATGAAATCCGTTCCATGATCACTGCCTTCGGTACGGGCATCGGCCAGGAATTCGACTTGAGCAAACGCCGTTATGATAAGATCATCATCATGACCGATGCCGACGTCGACGGCGCCCACATCCGGACGCTGCTCCTGACCTTCTTCTACCGTTTCATGAAGCCCCTCATCACAGATGGCCACGTCTATATCGCCCAGCCGCCGCTCTATCAGGTACGCAAGGGCAAACAGGTCTGGTACTTCTATACGGACGAATCGATGCAGGCCAAGCTCGATGAATTGGGCCGCGACAACAACAATGTCGTCGTCCAGCGGTATAAAGGCCTGGGCGAAATGAACCCGGAACAGCTCTGGGAAACGACGATGGACCCGGCAAACCGGACCATGCTCAAAGTCGAACTGGAAGACGCCGCTGAAGCGGACCGCATTTTCTCGGTCCTCATGGGCGACAAAGTCGAACCACGGCGCAAGTTCATTGAAGAAAATGCCAAGAAAGTCCGCAATCTGGACTTGTAAGAGGAGGGCCTATGCCGGACATTTCCCGAAAAATAGACTTATTCACTGATTCCGTCATTGCCCGCATGTCAAAAGTGGCAGAAGCCTGCGGCGCCATCAATCTGGCCGAAGGCTTTCCGGACTTTCCGCCGCCCCAGGCCATGCGCGACCGCCTCAGCGAAGTGGCTCAGGCCGGACCGCACCAATACAGCATGGATAATGGCGCAGCCAATCTGCGCCAGGCCATGGCCGACTGCCGCCGCATGTTCACGGGCCAGACCATCGATCCCGAACGGGAAGTCGTCGTCACCTGCGGCGGGACGGAAGCACTCATGGCGGCCATGATGACCCTCGTCGACCCTGGCGATAAAGTCATCCTATTTTCGCCTTTTTATGAAGCCTACAGTACGGACGCCCTGCTCTGCGGGGCCGAGCCGATTTATGTATCGCTCCGCGAACCGGACTATACCTTTGATGCTGATGAATTGGAAGCGGCTTTCAAGCAGCATCCGAAAGCGATTTTCTTCTGCAATCCGTCCAATCCGTGCGGCAAGGTATTCTCCCGGGAAGAGCTGATGATTATTGCCGGCCTGGTCGAAAAGTACGACACCTTCGTCGTCGTCGATGAGGTCTATGAACACATCATCTACGAACCGACGAAGTATACGTATTTTTCGACTCTGCCCGGTATGTATGAACGGACGCTCTGCTGTGGCTCTCTGTCCAAGACCTATTCCATCACGGGCTGGCGTCTGGGCTATATTTTCGCATCGCCGGCTCTGACGGATGCTATCAAGAAGCTTCACGTCTACCTGACCATCAGTGCACCCAGTCCGCTTCAGGAAGCGGCCGTGACCGGGCTTCGCTTCGGCCGGGACTATTACGACGGCCTGCGGGCCATGTATACGCGCAAGCGGGATTTTGTCATGAAGTGCCTCGATGACATCGGCATCGGCCATAATGTGCCGCAAGGGGCCTTCTATATGCTCGTCGATATCGGCAGCTATGGCTATGACGACGATGAAGCGTTCTGCCGGGACCTGGCAGAAAAAGTCGGCGTCGCCTTAGTACCGGCTTCGACGTTCTTCATCGAACCGGTCCATCATCTGGCACGGCTGCAATTCGCCGTCCGCGATGAAACCCTGGAAAAGGCGATGGAACGGCTCGAAAATATTTCTATCTTGAAAAAGTAAGTTGCCTATGGCAATCAGGGGGAGGGATTTTGATGAAAAAGTGGCAGATCCTTTTAGGAGCACTTTGTATCAGCGTATCGAGTCTGACAGCCTTCGCTGCCGATGAGCCCGCCAAGGCGGAGCCGGCAGCTGCCGTCGTCCTGACCGACCCGACGGTCAATGTCAAGAACCTGGACGATTTTTATATCCTCAAAGGGAGTACCTATGATAAAGTGACGGGGCTTTTGCAAAATCTGCCGTCCCAGACGACAGGCCTCGTTGGCAGTTACTATTTCCGCGTCGACAAGAATGTCGTCGGCGATTACTTCTATCACGTCAAGGCCTATGATACGGCATCCCACGTCCTCATGGGCAATTATTTCGTCGCCAAAGATGAAAGCTGCGCCTGGAAACTGCAGGCCGGCGATGATGCGGCCCTGATTTATGGCAATACGGAAAAGCTCATGGATAAGGTCGAAGTTGTCGTCTATCCGAAAAAGATTCCTCTGGGCAGTTACGGCATCATCCGCGTCCATGTACCGGGGATGGTCCCCTATGACGTCAAGGCGACGAGTTTGAATACGAAAGTCGCCGATATTACGGAAAAAATGAATATTCATCCCATGCAAGCCGGTAAGACCGACTTGGTCATCGACATCAAAATCGGTGACACTGTGCGCACTGTGACCAAGTCGATTACCATTGTCGATGAAGCTGACCGCCGTACGAGTGAACCGTCCCATAGCGGTCCGAGTGTCGGCGTCGGCATCGGCATCGGCTGGGGCGGCGGCTGGCACCACCACGGCGGTGGTATCGGTATTGGCGTCGGCCCCTGGTGGTAACCATTTAAAAGGAGTGTGTATCTATTGTGGAGTTTTCCCTAGGAAAACAATTTCTCGTCATCATTTTGCTGATTTTTGGCAACGGCATCTTTTCCCTCTTGGAAATGGCCATCGTCAGCTGTCATCAATCCCGGCTGGAAGCCCTGGCCGATGAAGGCAGCAAGTCAGCAGCGATTGTCCTGAAACTTCGTGAAAATCCGAATAAGATGTTTTCCATGGTCCAGTTCGGAATCACCCTGGTCAGCCTGCTCACCGGTGTCTACGGCGGTACGGAAATGGCCGGACCCTTGTCGAAATACGTCGCCAAGATCCCGGGACTGGAAAATTATGCCTATACGATCAGCCTGACGGGTATCGTCGCCTTCATCACCTATTTGACGATCATCCTCGGCGAAATCGTGCCCAAGCGCATCGCCATCGACAAACCGGAAAAAATCGCCTGCCTCCTGGCCCGGCCGATGCTCTATTTTTCCGTCCTCTGTACGCCTGTCGTATGGATCCTGTCCTGGTCGACGGCCGTGGTCACGAAGATCATGGGCGTCAATAAGCCGGAAGTCCTGCCCGTTACGGAAGATGAAATCAAGCTGCTCCTGGAACAGGGCGTCGAACTCGGGGCCTTTGAAAAAGAAGAGCCGGAATTGGTAGACCGCGTCTTCCGCCTGGCCGATATGGACGTCGGTGACATCATGACCAACCGGACCCAGGTCGATTGGATCGACGTCGAAGACCCGGAAGAAACGATGATGCAGGAACTGGTAGCCTTCAACCACAATACCCTGCCCGTAGGCCGGGGATCCCTGGATGATTTCATCGGCATGATTTCCGTCAGTGAGATATTTCAGAAATACTATGCCGCTGTCCGCAAGGATAAAACCGTGTCCCTGACGGCCATCGTCGAAGAGAGCGTCCACAAGCCGATTTATATTCCCGAATCAATGGACATCATGAAAGTCGTCCACGTCTTCCGCGAACACAGCGTCCACGAAGTCGCCGTCCTCGACGAGTACGGCAATTTCAGCGGTATCCTGACCCTGCACGATATCCTGGAAGAACTGGTCGGCATCATGCCGGCTGGCGAAGAAGAGAAAAAGGAAGAAGCGAACCGCATCATTCAGCGCGGGCCCAACGAATGGCTCATGGAAGGCCTGCTGACCATCGAAGAGTTCAAGGATTTCTTCGATATCGAAGACGATTTGCCCGACGAAGACGAAGATTTGTATAAGACCCTGGGCGGCCTTATCACCTATGGCGTCGGCCGTATCCCCAGGGAAACCGATACGTACGAGTGGGAAAATTTCACCTTTGAAGTCATGGATATGGATAACCTGCGGGTCGATAAAATCCTCGTCACCCGAAAACCGGAACCGGAAAAAGAGAAAGAG
>CABQJB010000122.1 GCA_902464195.1 uncultured Megasphaera sp. | reverse complement strand
CCCGATTTCGTGAACGGGCGCCCCACGTGGCGCCCCTACAGAAAAAGGCGCTGTCCTCATGGGACAGCGCCTTTTTCATTCAACTTTTATTCACTTAATACGGCAGCGCAGCGGGCGCAGAGGGTCGGATGGTTCGGGTCCGAGCCGACAGTGTCGCTGTGGATCCAGCAGCGTTCGCATTTTTCAGCCGTCGACGGGGCGACGACAACTTTCATGTCGCTGTGGTCTTCACCGGCAACGGCTTCGGCCGGGGCTTCGCCTTTGACCAGTTTGGCTTCGCTGACGATGAGCAGTGTAGCCAGCTGATCCTGCCACTGGCTGAGGAAATCGTAGTCTTCGCCATCGGCATAGATGGTGACGGCTGCGTCCAGGGCATGACCGATCTTGTGTTCCTTACGGGCGCCTTCGAGGACACGCGTCAAATCGCGGCGGTATGACAGGAACTGAGCCCAGCGGGCATCGAGGTCGGCGTCGAGGTATTCTTTGTGAGCTTTCGGCCAATCCGTGAGCAGGACACTTTCTTCCTTGCCTTCGACAGCCGGCATGTTCTGCCATACTTCTTCTGCCGTAAAGGACAGGACCGGTGCGACGATCTTGACCAGCGTATCGAGGATGATGTACATAGCCGACTGGGCGCTGCGGCGGATATGGGAATCAGCCTTTTCCGTGTACAGGCGGTCTTTGATGACATCCAGGTACATGGCGCTCAAATCGACGGTGCAGAAGTTGTGGATAGTGTGGTACATGACGTGGAACTGGTAGTTTTCATAAGCATCGGTGACTTCTTCGAAGACCTGTTCCAGGCGCAGGAGAGCCCATTTATCGAGGTCCGTCATATCCTGGTAGGCGACGGCGTCCTTAGCCGGATCGAAGTCGGCCAGGTTGCCCAGGAGGTAACGGAAGGTGTTGCGGATCTTGCGGTAGACGTCGGAGAGCTGTTTCAAGATCTTCGGCGACAAGCGGATATCACCCTGGTAGTCAGCCGACGATACCCACAGGCGCAGGACGTCAGCGCCGTATTTTTCGATGACTTCCTGCGGAGCGACGGTGTTGCCGACGGATTTACTCATCTTGCGGCCTTCGCCGTCGACCGTGAAGCCGTGGGTCAGGACCGATTTGTACGGAGCATAGCCGTTGACGGCGACCGACGTGAGCAGGGAGCTGTTGAACCAGCCGCGATGCTGGTCCGAGCCTTCCAGGTACATTTCGCAGGGATAATCGAGGTCCGGGTCATTTTTCAGTACGCCCTGATGGGTGCAGCCGCTGTCGAACCAGACGTCCATGATATCCGTTTCCTTGCGGAAGTGCGTGCCGCCGCAGTGCGGGCATTTATAGCCTTCCGGCATGAGTTCCTTGACGTCGTGCATCCACCACGTATCGGAACCTTCTTTGGCGAACATCTTCTGCAAGTGAGCGATGGTTTCGTCGTTGATGATGTGTTCGCCGCAGTCTTCGCAGTAGAAGATAGGAATCGGTACGCCCCAGACACGCTGACGGGAAATGCACCAGTCACCGCGGTCGTGGATCATATTGTAAATGCGGTCATGACCCCAGGACGGGATCCATTTGACCGTGTCGATGGCATCGAGGGCTTTCTGGCGGAAACCGTCGACCGAAGCGAACCACTGTTCCGTAGCGCGGTAGATGATCGGTTCCTTGCAGCGCCAGCAGTGCGGATACTGATGGCGGAAGGTGCTCTTGGCAAAGAGAGCGTTCAGTTCAGCCAGCTTCTTGATGACCGGTACGTTCGTATCGAAGACGAACTGGCCTTCAAAGCCGGGGACCTTATCGGTGTAACGGCCCGTGCCGTCGACAGTGCCCAGCGGCTTGAGGCCCCAGGCAGCATATTTCTTGCAGACATCAAAGTCGTCCTGGCCATGGTCCGGAGCGGTATGGACGAGGCCGGTACCAGCTTCGAGAGTGACATGGTCGCCGAGGATGATGGGGACCTTGCGGTCATAGAAGGGGTGCTTGAAGACCAGGCCTTCGAGCTGTTTGCCCGTCATGACGTCGGGCAGGACTTCGTAGTCGTCGACTTTGCCGGCTTTCATGGTCGGTTCGACCAGGTCTTTGGCCATGAGCAGGTATTCGTCGCCGATGCGGACCCAGACGTATTCAAAGTTTTCGTTGGCACTGATGGCGACGTTGCAGGGAATGGTCCACGGCGTCGTCGTCCAGATGAGGGCGAAGACTTTGTCCGGATCGGCACCTTTCGGCATATGGCAGTTGAGGTCGACGGACTTGAATTTGACGTAAATGGAGAAGGATTTATCATCCTTGTATTCGATTTCAGCTTCAGCCAGGGACGTTTCGCAGTGCGGGCACCAGTAAACGGTCTTCAGGCCTTTGTAGATGTAGCCTTTCTTGGCCATTTCACCAAAGACGCCGATCTGAGCGACTTCGACGGGCTTGCGCAGCGTCAGGTACGGATGATCCCAGTCACCGAGGACGCCGAGGCGGATGAAGTCTTTCTTCTGTTCTTCCACGCGGGCCAGGGCGTAATCACGGCATTTGGCACGCAAGTCGAGGGGCGCCATTTCGTGGCGGTTGAGGCCCGTATCTTTGATGACGGCGTGTTCGATGGGCAGGCCGTGCGTATCCCAGCCGGGAACGTATTTCGTGTAGCAGCCCTGCTGGGTCTTATATTTGAGGATAATGTCTTTTAATACTTTATTCAATGCATGGCCGATGTGGATCTTGCCATTGGCATACGGAGGACCATCGTGAAGAATGAACTTGGGCGCACCGTCCCGTTTCTTCAAGCGTTTTTCATAAATCTTGTTGTCCTGCCAGAATTTCAAAAAGTCCGGTTCCCGTTTCGGCAAGTTGCCGCGCATGGGGAAATCGGTCTGAGGCAGATGTAAAGTCTTACCGTAATCCATTGTGTTTCCTCCTCTGAATCTGTGAAAAAAAATAACGTCTCCGTCCCAAGAAGGGACGAAGACGTAATCACCGTGGTACCACCCTATTGACTGCCGGAGCAGCCACTTTGACGCGCAATAACGACGCGACCCGGCAGCTGGTTCGCAGCTGCAGCTCCCAAGTGATCCGCCAGTATACGGCCTTTTCCGGGCTCACACTATCCCCGGTTCGCTGAAAAGGCAGAGACGACACTGGCCGTCTTGTTCATCGCTTTTCATTTTTTGTGACAATTACTTGTACATAGACGTATTGTAAAGGCTTATCCCCCATTTGTCAAGAGGCTTACTTCCAATACTGGACCGTACTTTCATCAATGCCGATGGAAGCCGCCTTGAAGACAGGGTTCCTGCCTTCCTTCTTCTGCTGCTGATAGTCGCGCATGGCTTTGACCGCCGTGTTGCCCAGGATGAAGCAGGCAGGGATGTTGATGAAGCACATGACGGCCATGAGGATATCGGCGATATCCCAGACAGCGGCCATGGACATGCCGGCACCGACGAAGACGACGATGACACAGGCAATGCGGAAGGTGTTGACGAAGCCGTGGGACGGCGCGCCCTTGTGGATGAAGCGGATGCAGTTATCGACATAGAACAGGTTGCCGATGAGCGTGGAAAAACCGAAAAGCAGCATGCAGATCGTGATCAGGAGCGGGCCGAAGCCGCCGAAGACGGCCGTGGCTGCGTTCTGGACGTAAGCCGCACCGGCTACTTCCTTGGTAATGGGCACGCCCGAGAAGAGGCCCATGAAAGCCGTGGCACTGCAGACCAGGAGGGTATCGATGAAGACCGACAGCATCTGGACCAGGCCCTGTTTGACCGGATGGCTGACGTCAGCCGCAGCTGCCGCATTCGGTGCCGAACCGATACCGGCTTCATTGGAATAGAGGCCGCGCTTGATGCCATAGACCATGCAGGAACCGGATACACCGCCGAGGATGGACTGGAAGTCAAAGGCATCGGCAAAGATCATGGCGAAGACCTGGGGCAGGCTGGTGATATGGAAGACGATGACGATGAGTGCTGCCAGGATATAGATGCCACCCATGAGCGGGACCAGGACCGACGTGACCTTGATGATGCGCTGGCCGCCGCCGACCAGGCAGTAAGCGACGAGGGCCGCAAAGACGGCACCGATGATCCACGGCGTCGTCGACGGATCATAGAAGCTGTAGACCAGGAATGTCGACTGCATGTTGAACGAGCAGAGCAGGTTGAAGCCGCCGGCATAGGTCAAAATCAGGGAAAAGGCGAAGAGGACGCCGAGCCAGCGCTTGTGCATGGCCGTTTCAATGTAATAGGCCGGACCGCCGTAGCTGTGGCCCAGGGGATTGCGGCGCTTGTAAATCTGGGCCAGCGTACTTTCGATGAAAGCCGTCGCCCCGCCGATGATGGCCAGAAGCCACATCCAGAAGACGGCACCGGGACCGCCCAGGCAGATTGCCGTCGAGACGCCAATGATATTGCCCGTGCCGACACGGGACGCCGTCGAAACCATGAGGGCCTGGAAAGACGATACTTTCCCGGCTTCCGTCGGTTTTTCCATGACGACGCGGATACTTTCAGGGAACAGACGCAGCTGGACACAACGCGTCTTCCAGGAAAAAATAAGGCCGGCTGCGATGAGGATGACCATTAAGATAGGATAATAAAGGACATCATCAAGGTAGTTAAGGACAGCCATAATCATAGAATCACATCCTTACTATAAAACAAAAAATTATGAAATAAATAAAAGCGTTCTCTAAAAATGATAAAGGATATTGTGAGAATTTGTCAATAGCTTATGGATGGTTTGTCCTACCCCGTTCCTATCTTCCCGGCCCTGTAGTATAATGAAACAGAAAGGCAGGGATTCCCATGACAGCTATTGAACAAGTAATACAGAAGGCCATCGCCTTCGACCACGGCGATGCCCGGCGCATCCACCATTTCCTCAAAGTCTACGCCTATGCCGACACCATCGGCCGCCTGGAAGGACTGCCCGAAGAGCAGCAGGACATCCTGCGCACGGCCGCCGTCCTCCACGACATCGGCATCCACGCAGCCGAAGAAAAATACGGCTCCTCATCGGGCAAATACCAGGAAATCGAAGGCCCCGCCCCGGCCCGGGCCATCCTGGAAGAACTCGGTGCTGATGAAAAGCTCATCGACCGGGTCTGCTTCCTCATCGCCCACCACCACACCTACGACGGTGTCGACGGCCTGGACTACCAGATACTCCTGGAAGCCGATTTTTTGGTCAACGCCTATGAAGACCAGCTGAAACCGGAAGCCATTGCCACCTTCCGCGACAAGGTATTCCGTACCCCTTCGGGTATGCAGTTATTAAAAGATACGTATCATGTGTGAAAGGAGTCCTTACGATGACAGATATTGAAAAATTCGTCGACATGGTAAAAAATTCGGATAACATCGTCTTTTTCGGCGGCGCCGGCGTCTCGACGGAAAGCGGCATCCCCGATTTCCGCAGCACTGACGGCCTGTACAACCAGCACTATAAATACCCGCCTGAAACGATCCTCAGCCATTCCTTCTTCATGGACAACACGGAAGAATTCTACCGCTTCTACCGCGACAAGATGCTGGCCCTCGATGCCCAGCCCAACATGGCCCACATCAAACTGGCCGAACTGGAAAAAGCAGGCAAACTGAAAGCCATTGTCACGCAGAACATCGACGGCCTGCACCAGAAAGCGGGCAGTAAGAATGTCCTGGAACTGCACGGCAGCGTCCACCGCAACTTCTGCATGAACTGCAACAAATTCTTCGATGCCGAATACATGAAGAATTCCACGGGTATCCCCAAGTGCGACGCCTGCGGCGGCATCATCAAGCCCGACGTCGTCCTCTATGAAGAAGGCCTGGATAACGACGTCATCGAACAGTCCCTGTACTACATCAGCCACGCCGACATGCTCATCATCGGCGGCACGAGCCTCGTCGTCTACCCCGCAGCCGGCCTGGTCCGCTACTACCGCGGCCATAAACTGGTCCTCATCAACAAGTCCAGCACCGACATGGACAGCGCAGCCGACCTGGTCCTCCACGACCCGATTGGTGAAGTCTTCAGTCAAGTCAAATTATAACATTTGTATAAACTATTTTCTCATTTGCCACATATAAAAAACTTCTATAG
>CABQJB010000121.1 GCA_902464195.1 uncultured Megasphaera sp. | reverse complement strand
GCACGATTACGTGCGACAGGCCCTTTTTTTTTATTTCTTGAATTTTAAATAGAGTCCGTAGATGATGCAGACGACGGCGGCGAAGACGATGCAGCCGATGACTTGTCCGAAGTTGACCATGTGCTCACCTTCTTAGTGCTGGTACAGGAAGGATGCCGTCATGGCCAGGTACGATTCGCCTTGGTAGTTGGGGAAGGCTTCTTTGACGCGCTGCTGGAATTCGTCTTTCGTCCGGCAGGTTTCGGCCAGTTCCTGTACTTTCTGTAAATACTGGATTTTCTGGGCGACCGCAGCCTGGCCTTCCGGTTTATAATGGCCGGTCAGGATGAGGTCGTAGCCTTTCTGCTGATAGCCTTTCAAGGTCTGGATGTCCTGGGCAATCTGCTGGCGGCTGGCCAGGATGTTGTGGACGTCGGAACCCATCATGTGGCGGTAGACGGCGTTGATCTGCGGGATTTCTACGCTGTAGGCGTCGTCGCCGGCGTCGATGATGTGGAAGCGGATGCCGGCCAGGGTGATATCTTTACCGGCTGTGAGTTTCTTGGCCTTAGCCGGCATGGATGTGTCGGCAGCAGCGCCGAAGGCTTTTTCCAGGTTGCCGACGATGGCGTAGACACCGCCGCCAGGCTGCCAGCTCTGCAGGGCATGAGGCGTAGCGTAGATGGGATGTTTGCCGTAGGTGGCATAGCCGTTGGGATGGTAGGACATGAGCTCGGCGACGACGGGCTTGTCCAGGGTCTTGACGAACTGGCTCCATTCGTTGATGTTATCCGTCAGGATCGTCGATTCCAGGAGGACGACGCCGTCCTTGCTTTCCAGGGCGTAACATTCGTCGCTGAGCGGGTCGTTGGTCGCATAGGCGTACATCTTGATGTTACCGTAATCATAGGTCGTCACCGTGCCGATGGTCAGTTTCTGGACCGATACGGCCGGGGCGGCCTGTTTTTGCTGTACCACAGCCGTCGGCGATGCGGTCTGGGCCGGAGCGGGAGCGGCGAAAGCGGCGCCCAGGGGCAGGGATAAGGACAAGGCGAGAGAAAGAAGAATGGCTTTTTTCATGGGAAAGACCTCCTGTAAATGAACGATTACTCTTGAATGTAACTATAATTATTACAATAAAACTATAGCACCTTTGCTATGTAATGTCAAGAGTTACATGTTGACAAATTGATGTTTCTGTAACTATAATACATACATCATAAGGGAGGATTCACTATGAATGATCAAGAAAAAATCAAACAATTAGTAGAACGCTATATCCAGGCTATCCATACGCAGGACAAGGATGAATTCCTGTCCTTGTGGACGGGGAGCGACGCCGATACGATGATTTCCGTTACCCGTGTCTTTTCCGGGGACCAGGCCATTTATCAGGACTTTTTGATCGACCGCATCCAGCAGCGCTATTCCAACATCGACTTGTACAGCGACAGCCTGACGTGTCACCTCATCGACGACCAGACGGCCATCGTCATCTTTGCCTACCATACACAGTGCACCCTGCGCGACACCGGCGAAGACTACGGCATCGAAGGCCTGGAAACCCAGGTCCTGCGCAAAATAGGGGGTGCATGGAAACTCCAGCACGTCCATTATTCGAAGTAGGGGACTGTCGCATGAAGGTTTCTGCCATCATGAGTGGCCCCTTTCTTGGTAGAGTTTGTAGTATGAAGTTTGTAGTTTTTAGAAATGGGCTTTAAATTTTTAACCATCTGCTAGTATGGAGTTTGTAGGGGTCGCCCGTGGGCGACCCGTTATGGATTTGGGTGATTCTTCTAGCAAACTGGCTGGGAATCGTACATATTCTGGAGCGGGCGCCCCGCGTGGCGCCCCTACAGAAAAAGGAGCTGTCTTTATACGACAGCTCCTTTTTTTTGTAATAAAAAAAGTTACACGAATTCCCTTAAAAGGGTTGACGAGATAGTTGTAATGTGATATATTACAACTATCCTAATTGTAACCGAAACAATTACGATTAAGGAACATTCTATTATTAACATATATTTACATTGCGCTGTGCGCAGAAAGGTTGGTTCATTATGAATAAGAAAATCGCTGTTGTTGCTGCTGGTGGTCGTGTTTCTCGTCAGGTTATTTCCGAAGCGGTCCGCCGCGGGTTCGATGTGACGGCTTTTGGCCGCAAGGCAGAAAACATGACCGATGCCCAGCATTATGTACAGAAAGATATCCTCGATTTGACGGCGGCTGATTTGGCTGGTTTCGATGCTGTCGTCGACGGCTTTGGTGCCTGGACACCGGAAACGCTGCCCGGTCATTCGATGACGACAGAACATCTCTGCCAGATTCTCAGCGGCAGCCCGGTCCGCCTGCTCATCGTCGGCGGCGCCGGTTCGCTGTTTACCAATAAAGAACACACGGCAGTCCTGGCCGAAGCACCGGATTTCCCGGACGCTTTCAAACCCCTGGCCTCGGCCATGGCTCAGGCCCTGCTGAAATTGCGCCAGCACGACGATGTCAAATGGACCTACATCAGCCCGGCTGCGGACTTCCAGGCCGAAGGCGAACGGACGGGGAAATACATCCTCGGCGGCGAAGAATTGACTTTGAACAGCCGCAATGAATCGATTATTTCCTATGCCGACTATGCTATCGCCATGGTCGACGAAATCGAAAAGGGCCATCACATCAATCAGCGCATCAGCGTCGTTCGGGCCTAAGTTTTTCATCGCTATTGAAGGAGGTGCTGGGAATGGAAAAGATTCAGCAGTTACAACAGGCTTTGCAGGATTCAACGGCCGTCGTCATCGGTGCCGGTTCGGGCCTTTCGACGGCAGCGGGCCTGACATATTCCGGTGAACGGTTCCGCCGGTATTTCTCGGATTTCATCAGGAAATACGGTATCCGCGACATGTATTCCGGCGGCTTTTTCCCCTTTGCCGATGCCCGTGAATACTGGGCCTGGTGGAGCCGGGCCATTTACATCAACCGCTACGTCCCGGCACCGACTGATGTTTACCTCCGTCTGTATGACCTGGTGCGGGACAAGGATTATTTCGTCTTGACGACCAATGTGGACCATCAGTTCCAGAAGGCCCGTTTCGACAAGCAGCGCTTGTTCTATACGCAGGGGGATTACGGCCTGTTCCAGGAGAAGTATCCCGTGACGGCCAGGACCTATGATAATGAGGCCGTCATCGTCGCCATGATGGAGGCCCAGGGATTCGTCTATGACTCACATCACTACTTCGTGCCGCCGGAAAAGGGGACCGTATCCATGCAGGTCCCGGCGGCGCTCCTGCCCCGCAGCCCCGAAGACGGCCAGGACCTGGTGCCCAACCTGCGATGTGACGACACGTTCGTCGAAGATGCTGGCTGGAAGGCGGCGGCCCGCCGGTATCAGCAGTTCTTGCAGGACCATCAGCAGGGACGCGTGCTCTACCTGGAATTAGGCGTCGGCATGAATACGCCGGGAATCATCAAGATTCCTTTTTGGCAGTATACCCAGGCCAATCCGCAGGCCGTCTACGCCTGCGTCAATGCCGGCGATGCCCGCAGTCCGGAATGGATCCGCCCGCAGGCCATCGGTATCGAAGGGGATATTGCCGATGTACTCACGGCCTTAGAGAGGGGGAGACAGTCATGAACCGTCACGAACAACTTGCTTTTTTGATCCGCCAGCTCCAGCAGGAAATGCCGGAATACGCCGCTTATGACGTTCCCGATGACAAAGGCCAGGCCTTCCAGCTTTACCGGGCCTTGTGCAACGTCCGCCAGCCGGGGAAACACGTGGCGTCGCCGCAGTTCCTGGCTGTCGAAGCCGCCGTCCTCCAGGGGCTGACGCAGGAGAAGGGGATTACCGATGGCCGCCATCTGCCGGCCATTCCCGGCCATGCGCATCTGCATCTCTGGCAGGGGGATATTACGACGCTGGCCGTCGATGCCATCGTCAATGCCGCCAATGACCAGCTCCTGGGCTGCTTCCGGCCGCTCCATTCGTGCATCGACAACATGATCCATACCATGGCCGGCGTGGCCCTGCGGGAACGCTGTTTTGCCATGATGCAGGCCCAGGGCCATGCCGAAGCGACGGGCCAGGCGAAAATCACGCCGGCTTACAACCTGCCCTGCCGCTACGTCCTGCATACCGTCGGCCCCATCGTCCGTGGCGTTTTGACGGAACAGGCTCAAGAACAGCTGGCTTCGTGCTACCGGAGCTGCCTCGACCTGGCTGCCGCCAAAGGCTGCCGGTCCCTGGCCTTCTGCTGCATCTCGACAGGCGTCTTCGGCTTCCCTAAAAAAGAAGCGGCCCACATTGCCGTAACCACCGTATCGCAGTGGCTGCGGCAACATGAGCCGATAGAAGTCGTCTTCAACGTCTTTACTGAGGAAGACCGGATAATATATGAACGAGAACTAGTGGAAAAAGGGGAATAGTAGATTGTACGGTAGGGGTCGCCGCGTGGGCGACCCGCTTGGCATTTGGAGACGCTCTCCCCGGGTTTGAAAATCGCTCATATTCTGGGGCGGGCTTGCCACGTGCAAGCCCCTACGAATCGAACAGCGGACAGCGGGCCGCCTTGCCAGGCGGCCCCTACGGTGCAGCCATAAGGCCGCAAAGCGAACTGCGGCCTGCGAATTGCGGCCTGCGGGACGCCTTACAGGCGTCCCCTACTTAGAACAGCATCTGGAAATGGATGCGGGTCATTTCGTGGGGGTCCTGGCTGCCGGTTTTGGCCTGGCTGGCGAAGGACTGCATGACGCTGAATTTCAGGTTCTTGGCGACGATGTAGTCGGCGCCGACGCCCCAGGAGCGCTGGTTGTCCATGTCGCTGGAGAAGCGCCACGTAAAGGGATTGCCGCCCAGGAAGGAGCCGTCGTCGAGGTCGAGGTATTCCAGCCAGGCGTCCCAGCTGCCGGGCGTGCGGAAATCGGCCTTGCCGTACTGGAGGGTGCCCATCCAGGCGTCGCCGTAGTCCTGGCCGTCGACGTTTTTCACGCCCGCGTTGAAGCCGATGTGTTCGTAGTTGGCCAGGGCGCTCCATTTGCCGTAGTTGCCGCGGACGAAGTAACCGGCGATATATTTGGCGAAATAGTCTTCGCCCGAACTATGGTTGGACTGATGGAGGCGGTTGTAGTAGGCGCCGGCTTCGGAACGGGCTGCCTTGCCGCCGCCGAAGAAGGCATCGATTTCACCGTAGCCCGTCTTCAGGCCATCGGTGCTGAAGTGGTCCGAATGGGCGTCGGAAATAGGCTTCACCGTATCGACGCCGGGTTTCTTGCCGTCTTTGAATTTGCCGTAGCCTGTGGTGATGGCCAGTTTATCGTTGTGATAGCGCAGTTCGGCGCCGTCGAGGGCATCGAAGTACTGCAGGCCGTAGGCGTCGCGGCCGATGCGGTAGACGTCATTGCGGCCGACGCTCAGTTCCCAGTTCTTGCTGCCGAAGTTGTAGTCCACTTTGGCCAAATCCATATAGGGATTGTTGCCTTCGTCAGAAGCTGCGCCGTTGCTGGAGAAGGGGCGGAAGCCCGTGCTGACGCCGGCTGTGACCTTGGTGCGGTCGTTGACCTGGCCCTGGGCGCGGATGCGGAAGCGCGTATCCCAGGAGCTGTCGTCCTTCTTGTTGCCGTTCTGATAGCGGTAGCGGACGAAGGCGTCGCCGAAGACGCGCGTGTTGCCGACGCGGTTTTCCAGATTGGTCACGCGGACGCCGAGGCTGTTCAGTTCGTCGGCATATTCATCGGCCAGCTTGTTGATCAGGGCCCGCTGTTCGACGGAAGCCTTGTCCATATGGGCCATGGCTTTGGCGACCATTTCAGCCGCTTCATAGCGGGTGATGTTGCGATGGCCCTGGAAATACTGACCGTCGACGCCCTGGATGATGCCGGCGTCAGCCAGTTCTACGACGGACTGGTAAGCCCAGCTGTCCGACGGAACATCGACAAAGGGATTGGCGGCGAAAGCCGACAGGGAGGTGACAGCCAAAGCGGCTGCCAGGGTACAGACTACTTGTTTCTTCACGAATAAAAGACCTTCTTTCTCGTTTTTCCGCTTATGCAAAAAAACTTCTATAGTATACATTATTTCTAGTATACTATAGAAG
>CABQJB010000120.1 GCA_902464195.1 uncultured Megasphaera sp. | reverse complement strand
CGAAGAAGTCGAATCCCTGCTGGCCGAACAGAAGGAAACGCAGGATAAAGTAGATGCTTTAACGGAAAGATGGTGCGAATTAGAGGACTTGAAGGCATAAGTTACGATAATTTTTCCTATATATTACAAAAAAGCATAGAAACTATGGTAAAAAAGGTAGATGAATTACACAAAAGTAATGGAAATCTATGCCGCTTTGTATTATCCTATAGATAACGAAGTTTGTGACAAAATGTTACATAGTTACTGATTTTTACACTTACTGAATTTCTGACCGAAAAGGAGTATCTGCATATGCCTGAATTTCATTCCCGTTTTGAAAAAATTGACCGTCGTGTTCCTATTGATGAACACAACTGTGCCGTTCAAT
Source organism: uncultured Megasphaera sp. (assembly GCA_902464195.1). Classification (GTDB taxonomy): domain Bacteria; phylum Bacillota; class Negativicutes; order Veillonellales; family Megasphaeraceae; genus Megasphaera. The sequence continues at coordinate 5,695 of CABQJB010000120.1, read as the reverse complement.
TTGACGTAACGAAGTGTAAGAACTGCACCTTATGTCGCCGGGCCTGTGCCGACACACAGACTGTGTTGGACTATTACTCCCTGTCCAGTACAGGGGACATGCCCATCTGCGTTCATTGCGGCCAGTGTTCGTCTGCCTGCCCCTTTGGCGCCATCGTCGAAGTCAACGACGTCGACAAAGTCAAGGCAGCCCTGAAAGACCCTGAAAAGATTGTCATCTTCCAGACCGCCCCGGCTGTCCGCGTCGGCTTGGGTGAAGCCTTTGGCATGGATCCTGGTACCTTCGTCGAAGGGAAGATGGTCGCTGCCCTGCGTACACTCGGTGCGGACTATGTCTTTGATACCGATTTCGGCGCTGACCTGACCATCATGGAAGAAGCGACGGAACTCCTGCACCGCCTGCAGTCCGAAGAAATTCCTATCCCGCAGTTCACCAGCTGCTGCCCGGCCTGGGTCGAATTTGCCGAAACCTTCTACCCCGACCTGCTCCAGCATCTGTCGTCGACCAAGAGCCCTATCAGCATCCTCAGCCCGGTCATCAAGACCTATTTTGCCCAGCAGAAGAACATCGACCCCAAGAAAATCGTCAATGTCTGCGTCACGCCGTGCACGGCCAAGAAAGCGGAAATCCGCCGTCCGGAACTGAGCGCGTCCGGCCTCTTCTGGGATGAACCGGAAATCCGCGACACCGATATCTGCATTACGACACGTGAACTGGCTCAGTGGCTCCAGGACGAAAATATCGATTTCGCCAGCCTCGAAGACGGCCAGTTCGACAAGGCCTTTGGCGAAGCTTCCGGCGGCGGCCGCATCTTCGGCAACTCCGGCGGCGTCATGGAAGCGGCTATCCGCACGGCTTACTACATGTTCACCGGTCGTCCGGCACCGAAGGACTTCATCCCCTTTGAACCGGTCCGCGGCCTGCAGGGCGTCAAGAAGGCAACGGTCATCTTCGGCCATTTCGTCCTGCACGTCGCTGCCATCAGCGGCCTGGGCAACGCCCGCGCCTTCATCGACGACCTCATCAAGAACGACTCCTTTGAAGACTACTCCTTCATCGAAGTCATGGCCTGCCCCGGTGGCTGCATCGGCGGCGGCGGCCAGCCGAAAGTCAAACTGCCGCAGGTCAAGAAAGTCCAGGAAGCCCGGACGGCATCGATTTATAAGAGCGACGAAGAAACGGACGTCAAAGCCAGCTGGCAGAACCCGGAAATCGAAGAACTTTACGAAGCCTTCCTCGACGAACCGCTGTCGGAAATGGCCGAATTCACCTTGCACACCTACTTCTCCGACAAGAGCGACCAGCTGGGCCGCATGAAGAACCTCACGCCCCAGACCAACCCCATGTCGCCGAAGTATAAACCCCCGACAACAGAAGAATAATTTTAGTGGCTCGTGATTCGTGGCTCGTGGCTCGTAAAAGCCTTTACATTTAGGGCGCCGTTCGCAGGCCGCAGGCCGCCGTTCGTAGGGGCCGTCCCAAAGGGGCGGAGAGAATTTAAAACCATCTGCTAGCCACTAGCCACTAACCACTAGCCACTAAAAAGAGCTGTCGCAATGCGACAGCTTTTTTTTATTCCCAAACAAGATATTGACAATTAATATCATAAAATGTATAATGACTATGTACTAATTGGAACAAGCCATGGGATACATGGGACAATGTGGGTAGAACTTTTATATAATGCGAGAGGAAACTAGGCACACTCGACCGCAGCGGATAGGGGAACGCCTTCATCGTATCATGATTTCTGGCTTTCACACAGAGAAAGAAGGTCATATTGATGAAAAAGAAAATCGTTACATCCTTAGCCGCTATGATGGCTGTCGGCGCAGCCTGCGCTTTTGCAGCCAACCCCTTCGTCGACGTACCGAGTGACAGCTGGGCCTATAAATCCGTCGTCGAACTGGCTGACGCCGGCATCATCCAGGGCGTAGACGGCTCTTATTTCCAGGGCGAACGCAACATTACCCGTTACGAAGCCGCAGAAATGGTCGCCAAAGCCATGGCTCACATGGACAAGGCTTCCGTCGAACAGCGTGCCCTCATCAACAAACTGGCTGATGAATACGCTGACGAACTGAACAACCTCGGCGTCCGCGTCAGTGCCCTGGAAAACCGCGTGGGCAACGTAAAACTCAGCGGCGATGCCCGTATCCGTTTCCAGCACCAGAGCGCTGGTGAATCGAATGGGAATGATGGAGCAGGGTATAAGAATGATTCTTCCTGGGATTACCGCGTCCGCGTCCGCGCCAATGCCAAAGTCAATGACCGCACGACCGTAACCTACGGTATCAGCACGGATGACATCAACTTCGCCGATAACGGCGCTGCCAGCGATAACGGCAACATCTTCACGGACGATGCCAAAGTCGACTACAACTTCGGCGGCGACCACTGGAACCTCAGCGTCGGCCGTACCGATACGTACATCCTGGGCGGTGAAAACGCTTACGGCTTCCAGTACGGAGACGTCTTCGACCGGGCTGAATTGAAATACACTAACGACCACTTCGCAGCTACGGCTGGCTATGGTAAATTCAAAGCCGGTGACATTGCCGGTACCGATGACATGGACGGCGTCAAGACCGGTTATGGCGAATTGGAAGGCTTCTTCGGCGGCGGCCGGGCAGCTGGTTCGGCTGTAGGCGTCTACTACAATGACTTCACCGTAGCTGGCGGCGAAGGCAGCGAAAAGTATGGCGACGGTTTCCGTGCTGATGACCTCTGGGGCGCTTATGCCAGCCTCAACTTCGGCAAATGGAATGCCCTGGCTAACTATGAAAAAATCAACAGCAACAACAGCTACCTCCGTGCAGGCGATACGAAAGACCCGGAAGTATGGATCGGCAAATTGACCTACGGCTCGGCTGACAGCGATGCCCGCGGCTCCTGGGATGCCTGGGTCGAATACATCAACTCCGACAAGGGCGCCCTCCTCGGCGGTGCGACCAACTCCTGGCGTGATGACAGCGTCCTGGATAACGTCAAATCCTGGGGCGTCGGCATCGACTACACCCTGGCCAAGAACGTCATCCTCACGGCAGCCCAGACCTTTGGCACCCAGACCAAACACGGCAACGCCGCTGACCCTGACGAATTCACCGACGTAGAAATCAACTTCCTGTTCTAAAAGGCTCGCCTCATAGGAACGCTGGCCGCTGAAAGCGGTCCGAGAGGTTGTCTTATAGAGGTTGTTTTATAGGGACTGTTTCATGAGGGTATCTGCCATCATGAAACAGTCCTTTTTCGCTAACTGCTGACTGCTAACTGCTACCCCCCCCTAGCCACGAGCCACTAACAACGAGCCACTAGCCACGAGCCACGAGCCACTAACAACGAGCCACTAACAACGAGCCACGAGATAAAAATGATTGCCAATTCTTTATATTATGTGTAGGGGCTCGCGCGTGGCGAGCCCGCCGGGTACATGTGAAATACTTGTGAACCGGATTTGCGTGAACAGGCGCCACACGTGGTCGCCCCTACAGAAAATGATTGCCAATTCCGCCCGAATCGTTGTATAATGAATGGGTTGAAACAGTTTAGGATCGTAAAGGAGAAGATACTGTGTTGAAAAAATTGTGGATCCTCCCGCTTATGCTGCTCGTCTTCCTGATACCGATGGTATCGGCCCAGGCAGCGGCTAAGCAGGAAATTACCAATGTGCGGACGGCAACGCGAACAGATGCCAACACGCCCTTTGTTCGGACCGTCCTCGATGTCAGCGGTAAGGCCAATCCCAAGCTATACATCGATAACTCCGGCGAGTATGTTTTCGTCACTTTGCCTAATACAGGGATTGGCAAGAATGTGGCCAAGAGCTATAAGCCCAATAGCAACGTCATTTCCCGTGTCACCTTATCATCTCGTTCGTCGAGTACGGACGTGACCATCAAAGTCCCGCGGGCCGTCACCAAGAACGACGTCAAGGTCTTTACCCTTCCCGGCGCGACAGGCAGCAAAGTATCGAGCCGTGTCGTTATCGACATCAACGACAAATCGGGTAAGCTCAAGCAGTGGAGCCATTGGGGCGATACCAATATCGGTATCAAAGGGGCGACCAAGCCGTCCCAGAGCTGGAAACCGTCGTCTACCAAGCAGCCGGCAACCAATGTCCCGACCTATAGCAGCAGCAAGACCTACAGCCTGACCAAGGGCCTCCAGGGCAAGACCATTGCCATCGACCCCGGTCACGGCGGTTCGGACTCCGGCGCTGTCGGTACGTACTCCAAGGAAAAGGACATCACCCTGGCCATTTCCAAGAAAGTCGCATCCCTGCTCAGTGCAGCTGGTGCCAATGTCATCATGACCCGCACGACCGACGTCGATGTCTACGCACCGTATGACGGCGCTGTCGAAGAACTGCAGGCCCGCTGCAACATCGCCAATGCAGCCAAAGCCGACGTCTTCGTCTGCATCCACATCGATTCCTTCGATTCCCCGTCAGCAGGCGGCGTCACGGCTTATTACAACAGTAAGACCCCGTATGACTACGGTCTGGCCAACTACATCCACCTTCAGAACATGAAGGCCACGAACTTCGCCGACCGCGGTGTCAAGACGGCTAACTTCTACGTCCTCTTGCACACCAACATGCCGGCAACCTTGCTGGAATTGGGCTTCATCTCCAACCCGAACGAAGAAAAAGCCCTTAACTCCGATGCCCAGCAGCAGAACTTCGCCGAAAGCATCGTCAAAGGCCTGGCCGACTACTTCAACCATAACGGGAATTAAAAAGTTTGTAGTAAAAAAGGAGCTGTCGCATCGCGACAGCTCCTTTTTTTCGGAATCATGGAATGAACGCAGTTCGCAGGCGGCCGGTCCCTTGCTTTTTCAGGAGGGACTGTGTGCCCCTCCAATCCAAATGGAAAGGAGGGGAGGACAATGACTTTAACGGTAGAGCTGTTTATCAGTATACTATCTTTTGGCATGGCTGCATTCGCAATCGGTTATGCCTTAGGTCGAAGTTCAAATAAGACACAAAAATAACCGCCCTAGACCCCAATCTTAAGCGGTTACTTTTGTTAACTATTAATTTTGGGGACCAACCGTCTATCGGCAGGACCTCTTTTCATATCCATTATAACGTCATTTATTAATCTTCGTCAAGCTGTTATTATGTGATAGAGTAAGGTTTTCGTCCACACTGCGATGGAAAAGAACGCAGTTCGCAGGCGGCCGGTCGCAGATCGCCGCGGTCCTGCGGACCGCAAAAATACACGGCCAGCGGCCTTGTGCGTAGGGGCTCGCACGTGGCGAGCCCGCTAGGGAGATTTCATCACAGCCCATTCGGGTATAATGGTAAGATTTTACGGACTACGAGCCGAGGATCACTCGAGGAGACCTGCGACCTGCGGCCTGCGGGGCCGCCAGGCCCCACGAACCACGAGCCACGAACAACGAGCCACGAACCACTATTTTTTCCACGAGCCGAGGGTCACTCGAGGCGATGTCGTTACTTTGAATCTGTTGCCGCGCATGCCATTGGGGATTCACGCGGGACGCCCGCTACGGCTGTCCGTTCTGGCAACCGTCTTGCGCCTTCCGTTGGTCGGCACCTTACGGGCCAGAAAGGCTTTGGGCGTCCCCTACGATATCGCATACAGGCGATGAATGAAAACTCTGGTTACTGACACAAAAAATACACGGCCAGCGGCCTTGTGCGTAGGGGCTCGCACGTGGCGAGCCCGCT
>CABQJB010000119.1 GCA_902464195.1 uncultured Megasphaera sp. | reverse complement strand
CTCTCGATATTACTTATGAAATTTTGTCTGTATTGGTGTTATTTTATAAAACTTTTAACGCTTTGTCAATGTGTTTATTTTAATTTAACGTTTTACTTCTGACAACTGGGACAAAGATCAGCCAAAAAACAATTGTCGCATAAAGGCTTGCGGGCTTTGCAGACCCGGCGGCCATGCCAGATGAGCCAATGATGGGCCCGGCTCCACCATTCCTTGGGAATGGCCTTCTGCAGGCCTTTTTCGACTTCCAGCGGCGTCGTCCCTTCAGCCAGCTGCAGGCGGTTTGCCACGCGGAAGACGTGCGTATCGACGGCGATGGCCGGCGTATTGAACAAGATGCTGACCAGGACGTTGGCTGTCTTGCGGCCGACGCCGGGCAATTTCACCAGCTCATCGAAAGTCTGCGGCACTTCACCATGGTATTTTTCGCAAAGGATGGCACAGTTGGCCAGGATATTCTTGGCCTTGCTGCGATAGAGACCGCAGGTCCGTATCTTTTCTTCCAGTCCCGCCGTTCCCAGAGTCAGCATCTTTTCCGGCGTGTTGTATTCCGGAAACATGCCGGCCGTCACGATATTGACCCGTTCGTCTGTACATTGGGCCGACAAGATGACGGCAATCATCAATTCAAAAGGAGAGTTATAATGGAGAGCCGGTTTCATGATACCGTACTGGTCCTGGAACCGTTGCAGCATTTCATCTTTTACTTTCTTGGAAATAGCCATATCACTTTACTTCCTCATCTGTATTGATTACATCATTCAGGCTGCCCATTTCATAGCCGCCCAAATCAAGGGTAACGTAGGCAAAGCCCGTATCCTTGATGGCCCGGACGATTTCGTCCCGATGGGCCAGGACCGATGGGATTTCATCGACAGCCACTTCGATGCGGGCTACATCGCCGTGATAGCGGACGCGCAGAGAGCCCTGGACGTAAGGCGCTACGGCAGCTTCAGCAGCATCGATTTGGGCCAGGCGATGCGGTGTCAGTTCCACACCGTATGGGACGCGGCTGGCCAGGCAGGCAGCGCTCTGCTTATTCCAGGTCTGGAGGCCGAATTCCTTCGACAAAGCCCGGATATCCGCTTTAGCCAGGCCCGCTTCGATCATCGGGCTGCGGACGGAATCAGACAGCTCCTGCAAGGCTTTCATACCCGGCCGGTAATCGCCGAGGTCATCGACATTCCCCCCGTCGACGACCCACAGATAGCCTTCGGCCTTGGCCAGGGCCACGAGCGACGTAAAGCGTATCTTTTTGCAGATATAGCAGCGATTTGGCGGATTCTGGACGAAGTCCGGGTCCTCGAATTCCGTCGAATGGACCAGGCGGTGCTGAACACCGATGACCTTGGCCATGGCCTTGGCATCGGCCGCCTCACTGCCCGGCAAAGTCGCCGAAACGGCCGTCACAGCCAGGACCCGACCGCCCAGAGCCTGGTGGGCCGCATAGGTTAGGAAGGTGCTGTCGACGCCGCCGGAAAAACCGACGACGACGCTGCCCATATCCTTTAAAATCTGCTGGAGTTTTTCATATTTCTTGCTTGTCTCTGTTGAAATCAAAAGAGTTCCCCCTCGAACGAATATAGTTTTCATAGAACTGCCGGATGACGCCCTTCATTTCTTCGTCATCGACATAAGGCAGGGCCTGCTGCCACAAGGCATCGGGCACGCCGTAATAGGCTTCGGCGATGCTGCCGGCAATGGCTGCCTGCGTATCCGTATCGCCGTTGAGCCAAATCGCCTTGCGAATCGTATCTTCATAATCCGTCCCTTCCAGGAAACATTCGATGGCTTCAGGCACGCTTCCGTCCGTCGTGCAGGTGAAGCCATAAGACGGGCGTATCTGCGCCAATGTCCGGGACAGATCATAGAAATACGTCCGTATATAAGCGGCAATCGCATCTTTTCCCTTCCCCTGCCGGGCCAGGAAAATGGCCGAGGCTACGGCAATGGCGCCCTTGATGGACTGGGGATGGTCATGGCTGACGACAGCTGTCAGTTCTGCCAGCGCCTGGACTTCCTCCAGGCTATCCGCAACCCAGCCAGCCGGACTGACGCGCATAGCCGCCCCGTTGCCGTAACTGCCATAAGCCGGTGCCTCGTCAGCCAGGAACCAGCGGCGGAACATGCCACCAAAACCGGCATCGGGGTATTTACGGCACCAGTACCGGAGCTGACGCCGCAAGGGTTCGATATAGCCGCAATGAGACGCCTTCCCCTCCATCAGGGCAGCCGCTACGGCTACGGTCGTCACCGTATCATCCGTAAAGCGGCTGTTTTTGACGAATAAGGGGAAATTCAGGGATTCCGCTGTTTCATCGAATTCATAGACGGAGCCGGCGATATCGCCGATGATAGCTCCCTTCATGGAATCATCTCCCTAAAAGAAATGAGCCGATTCTTCTTTCAAGACTTTATCGCGCAAAGCCGACAGCTTACTGCTGCGCTGGACCCACATTTCTTCCGGATTGACCAGGCGCAGGTATTCGGGCCACAAAGTCTGTATCTGCTGGTCTGCGTAGGCCATGATGGTTTTGAGGTCCGGCTTCTGATAGACCAGTTCGCCTTTCTGGAAAATGGGGACGAGCATCTTCTGGACGCGGTAAGTCCCGCCGGGAATCGTCCGCGAACGCCACGGCGCCTTATCGCTCTGGAGGAGCAGGTCTTTCGATTCGTCGATGCTTTCGCCTTCGAGGATGATAATGTCGGCTTTCATCTTGCCCGTATCTTTATCGTAAATGCGCAGGACGTTCTTCAGTCCCGGATTGGAAATCTTTTCGGCATTGTCGCTCATTTTAATTTTTGGTACGAATTTACCATTGTCATACTGGCCGACGAGTTTGAAGACGCCGCCCAGGGACGGGCTGTCCTTAGCCGTAATCAAGTTCGTGCCGACGCCCCAGGAGTTGATGGCACAGCCCTGGGCTTTCAATTCGGAAATGAGGTTTTCATCGAGGTCATTCGAGGCCGCAATGATGGCATCCGGGAAACCTGCGTCAGCAAACATCTTGTGCGCTTCTTTCGATAAATACGCCAGGTCGCCGCTATCCAGGCGGATACCATAAGCCTTGGGCAGAGTGCCGGCGGCCTTCATTTCCTTGAAAATCGTGATGGCATCGGGTACGCCCTGTTTCAGCGTGTTATACGTATCGGCCAGGAGGATGAGGTTGTTCGGGTACTGGCGGGCATAGGCGCGGAAAGCTTCCAATTCTGACGAAAAGCTCATGACCCAGCTGTGGGCCATGGTCCCTAAGACGGGCATCCCGAATTTGGCGCCAGCCAGGACATTGCTGGTCCCATTAAAGCCGCCGATCATAGCCGAACGGGCGCCGTAGACACCGGCCGATTTCCCCTGGGCCCGGCGCAGGCCGAATTCCATGAGATTGTCCTTACCTGCCACCGTCCGGACGCGGCGAGCCTTGGTGGCAATAAGGCTTTCATGGTTCATGACCATAGACATACACGTTTCTAACAGTAAAGCTTCGTCCTTCTTGGTCTGGACGCGCAGGAGCACTTCCTGGGGAAAGGCGACGGTCCCTTCGGGCATGGCATAAATGTCGCCTGTAAAGCGCAGGTCCTTTAGGTAATCGAGGAATTCATCCTGGAAGAAGCCTGTGCTCTTCAGATAGGCCAGGTCGTCATCGCTGAAATGTATATTGTGTACATAATCGATGAGATGTTCCAGCCCGGCCACGACCGTATACCCCCCCTGAAAGGGATTGGTCCGGTAATAACGGTCAAACACGCATTGCTGTTCGTGCTTGCCTTCAAAAAATAAACCCTGCATCATGGTCAACTGGTACAGGTCGGTCAATAACGCTTTCGTATACAAGATAACTCGCCTCCAAAAAGTAGTTGTTCTTATTATACATCAGTTAACGATAAAGGAACAACGAATTACCGATTTTGCATACATTGCAAAATTCTATACGGACTTAGCATGGCAAAATAGGCTGTCGCATGTACGACAGCCTATTTTATCGTAGGGGCCGTCCCAAAGGGCGGCCCGTTCTGGTCCCTTGTTAGCGGATGGGTTTAAATTTAACCTCTCCGGCCTTTCAGGCCACCTCCCCTATCAAGGGGAGGCTGCGAGTCACGAGCCACGAACAACGAGCCACAATCCACTTTACTTCCTCTTCAACACGTTATGGACTGCTTGAATGACGTCGCTGGCCGAGAGGTTGTAGGCTTTCAGGAGGTCATCCGGTTTCCCAGATTCGCCGAAGCGGTCCTGGATGCCGACGAGTTCTACAGGAACGCAGCAGTGCTGGGCCAGGGCTTCACAGATAGCACCGCCCAGGCCGCCCATGACCTGATGTTCTTCGCAGACGACGACGGCTCCCGTTTCAGCGGCACAGGTACAGACCGTATCCAGATCCAGCGGCTTTACCGTATGGATATTGACGACGCGGGCCGAAATGCCTTCCCGTGCCAGTTCATCAGCCGCTGTCAGGGCTTCATGGACCATGAGGCCGTTGGCAAAGAGGGTCACATCACTCCCATCCCGGAAGATAGCCGCCTTATAGAGGTCAAAAGGCGTATCCTTATCGGTGACGACCGGTGCCGGGTTACGGCCGAAGCGGACATAGGACGGCCCTTTGATATCGTAGACGGCCAGCGTCGCCTTATATGTTTCCCACCAGTCACACGGCGTAATGACCATCATATGGGGAATGACCCGCATGAGGGCAATATCCTCCAGAGCCTGATGGGTAGCGCCGTCAGGGCCGACGGAAATGCCGGCATGGGCACCGCCGAGTTTGACGTTGAGATTATTATAGCAGACGGTATTGCGTATCTGCCCCCATGCCCGGCCAGTCAAAAAGACGCCATATGTCGAAATGAAGGGGACGAACCCCGTCAGCGACAGGCCGGCCGCCGTACCGACCAGGTCTTGTTCCGATATGCCGACATTGATATATTTTTCAGGATATTCCTGGCGGATCCATTCGGTCCGCGTCGATTTGGCCACGTCCGCATCGAGGACGAGGACATCGTCGTGAAGGCGGCATAGTTCCAGCAGGGCCTTCCCATAGCCGTCGCGCATCGGTACTCGTTCCATCACGGCACCTCCGTTGTCAATTCATCCATGGCCAGGCGGTACTGGGCTTCATCCGGCGCCGCACCGTGCCATTGTGCTTGATTTTCCATATATGATACACCCTTCCCCTTGACGGTATGGGCCAGGATGACCGTCGGCTTGCCACAGTAAGCCTTGGCAGCACCATAAGCGTCGTACAGAGCATCCGTATCGTGGCCGTCCACGCGGAGAACATGCCAGCCGAAACTTTCCCATTTCGCATCCATCGGTTCCATATTCTTGATCGATACCAGGGAATCGACGAGTTGCAGACCGTTGCAATCGACAATCAGACAAACATTGTCCAAATGGTGCTGTGACGCAAAAGCAGCCGCTTCCCAAATCTGGCCTTCCTGCTGTTCCCCATCGCCAATGAGACAGAAGACTTCCGGTGTTTCATGGCGCAGTTTCAAGGCCAGGGCAATGCCGTTGGCGATAGACAGGCCTTGCCCCAAAGAGCCGACAGCGCAGTCGAGACAGGGCAGTTTTTCCAAATTGGGATGGCCCTGGAGGGCACTCCCCACGGTCCGCAACGTATCGAGCAAAGTTAGTGGAAAATAGCCCTTATGAGCTAAAATGCTGTAATAAGCCGGAGCCGCATGGCCCTTGGATAAGACAAAACGGTCCCGTTCAGGCGCATGGGGCCGGTCAGGAAAACAGGTAAAGACATCTGTAAAATAAAGTGTGGCCATGATTTCGACAGCCGATAAAGAGCTGCCAGGATGACCGGAACCGGCACGGTAAATAGAACGCACCGTATCCCGCCGTATCTGCGTACACACGTCATGTAGATCATGCTTCATGAAGCATAGCCTCCTATGTCAGGCCGTCAAGAAAAAAACGCCGCATACCCCCGTTTATGTCTGGCGGCGATACGCGTGCGTTCGGACATACGACCTCTTTTGTTCGTTTCCATTTCTTGAGTTTATTGTACAATGATTATATACACAAGTCAAACAGAATATACCATCTGGATATGATTCATGACTGTATAGCAAGACGTGCTTTCGTAATATAAATAAA
>CABQJB010000118.1 GCA_902464195.1 uncultured Megasphaera sp. | reverse complement strand
TCCGCAAGGAGCGTCGGCGGCGCAGGAGAAAGCCTTCCTGGCCCATTATCAGAATAATTTGGAACGGCCGCAACGTGCTTCCCGCTGTACGGCCTGCGGCCGCTGCCTGCCCAAATGTCCGCAGCATATCGACATCCCCAAGTACGTGCGGGCCATCGATGACGCAGTCCAATATTTCGGACGCGATACGGGAAAGGAGGTAATGTAAATGCGGAACATGCTGCAACGGGGCCGTATCGTCTTAGCCTGGCTCCTGATGGGGGCCATGGTCATGACCTTTGGCGGTATCGTGGCGCCTGTGCTGCCGCAATGGCAGTTCCTGCCGGCTCTCTTGGCCGGGAATTTCCTGGTCATCGCCATCCTCGTCGTCCTGACCCTGTTCCTGGGACGGATTTATTGCAGCGTTCTCTGTCCCTTGGGCATCAGTCAGGACTTCGTCTTTTGGCTGGCCAAAAGGCGCAAAAAAAATCGCCGGAAATTTGCTTTCCGGCGGGAACGGCGCATCATGCGCTATAGTATCTTGATGTTGACCGGCCTGGCCTTCCTGGCCGGCTTGTCTGGCTTTCTGGGACTGGTCGACCCGTACAGTATTTTTGGCCGCATCGTCCACGATGGTCTGGGCCTGCCAGCCGCCTATGGCTGGAACGCTTTGGTCGGCTTCAACGAAAGCCACGGCTGGATCCCGGCGCTCAGCAAGACGGATATCCTCTGGCCGCCACTGGCTGCTATGGCCCTGGCCGGGGCGTATTTCGTCGTCCTGACCGTCCTGGCCTGGTGTTATGGCCGGGCATATTGCCAGACTTTCTGCCCCGTCGGCACGCTGTTGGGAACAATCAGCCGCTTCAGCCTGTTCCGGCCGGTCATCGACGGATCGCGCTGCATCCACTGCGGAGCCTGTGAAAAGACGTGCCGTTCGTCCTGCATCGATGTCGCCCGTGGCGCCGTCGATACCAGCCGCTGTGTCGACTGCTTCGACTGCGTCGCCGTCTGCCCCAAAGGAGCCCTGACTTTTTCCCGGGCCTTTCCGGTCAAGGGTCCGGAAAAGACGCCATCAGGCGAGGGCCTCAGCCGGCGGGAGATGCTGGTGACGACGGCCGTCGCCGTCGGGACCGTCGCCGCTGGCCTGGCCCGCAGCCAGACCGTCGTGCCGGCCCTGTTGGGGACGGGGAAGGGCAAGAAGAAAATTTTGCCGCCTGGGGCTGTTTCGGCCGACGCCTTTGCCCAGCGCTGTACGGCCTGCCATCTTTGCGTCAGCCGCTGTCCCAGCGGCGTCCTGTCCCCGGCCGTCTTAGAGAACGGCGCCTTGCAGCTGGGCCAGCCCTACATGGATTTTTCCAAGGGCTATTGTGTCTACAACTGCAATTTCTGTTCCCAAGCCTGTCCGGCCGGCGCCATCCGCCCGCTGGACCTGGCCGCAAAGGAGCGGACGAAAATCGGTATCGCCCGCTATGCCCAGTTCCACTGCCTCATTGCCCGCGACGGTATCGTCTGCGGCAACTGCGCCCGCCATTGCCCGGTCCAGGCTATTACCCTGGTCGAGAACCGGGACGGACGCAGCTACCCGCACGTCGATGGGGCGCGCTGTATCGGCTGCGGTTCCTGCGAATATCACTGTCCGGCCAAACCGGCGGCCATTTCCGTCAGTCCCTTGCCGAAAGCCTGAGGCCTCAGTCTTCCGGGTCCGTAGCGATGTCCGGTTCGTTCTTGCGGTTGAATCCGATGATGCGGCGCGGCTTTTCGATGTCGTCGTGGCGGGGGACGGCGACGAGGAGCAGGTTGAGCTGGGAAATATGCTGGACCAGTTCGACCGCCGACCCGTCAGAGAGTTCGCCATAGAATACGATCATATTCGGGTCCCAGTAGCCGATGTCCTGGATGCTGAAGGTGATGTCGCCTGCCGATACCAGGCGCCCGCCGGCCTGCATGTCGTCGGGCAGGCCCGATTCGAAGTTGTTGATCAGGGCGACGATGCGCTGATACATGTCGGAAGCCAGATAGGGCGCTTCCGGATCGTCTTCTTCTTCCGGGACGGCGCCGGGCTGGAGGATAGTCAGTTCCTTTTCTGCAACTGCCTCTTTTTCGGGGGCCTTTTGTTGTTTTTTCTTATCGTTTACGTCTGCCATAAAAATCCCTCCTTATCATTCTCATTATATCATTTCGACATAGAATAAGGCGATTCCTGCTGCTTTTTTCCGAGTGGCAGGATTTTTTTCTTGGAATCCCTATGCTGATATGGTATAATGGTCCAGACATGCTGACATCAGGTAACATATTTTCACACGAAAAGAGGTTTTTTCTTCATGGAATATGTGAACGAGTTGGACACTATATCGGCGGGAGCTGCGAAAAAAGAGGCGGCTCTCAAGGTACATCGTCTTACGTTTATGGAGGCTACGATGATGGTCGTCGGGTCTACCATAGGTTCCGGTGTTTTAGGTTTAGCTTTTGCCAGTCGCAATGCCGGCTGGCCTGTCCTGCTTACGTGGCTTGTCGTAGCAGGCTTTTTTTCTATCATCTCCATGCTCTATGTCGCCGAAGCGACGCTGCGCACCACCAAGCCATTACAGCTGTCGGGCCTGGCTGAAAAGTACGTCGGCAAGATCGGTTCCTGGCTGATTTTCTTTTCCGTCGGGGCCACGTCATTTTGCAGCCTCATCGCCTATACCAGCGGCTGCGGTAAGATATTGAGCGAATTCTTCGGCATTTCCCTGGAAATGGCCAGCTGCCTCTTTGCCCTCGGGGCGACGAGCGTCGTCTGGCTGGGCCTCAAGGCCACCGGGGTAGCAGAGAAATATTTGAGTTCAGGTATGACGGCCATGCTTATTCTCCTCGTCGGCGCGTCACTCTTTTCGGCCCGCGTACCTGTCGCAGATATCCTCTATACCCACTGGATGTATGCCGTGCCGGTCTTCAATATTGCCGTCTTCTGTTATGCCGTCCAGTACATCGTACCGGAAATTTCCCGGGGCTTCACGCACGAACCGGGGAAACTCGTCCCGTCCATCCTGGCCGGGGCCGGCATTTCCTTCGTCATCCTGGCTCTGGTCCCGCTGGCCGTCTTCCTCATGCTGCCAGTCGATGAAATCTCGGAAGTCGCATCCTTATCCTGGGGCCGCGCCCTGGGGTCGCCGGTCTTCTTCGTCATCGTCAATGCCTTTGCCTTCTGCGCCATGCTGACGTCGTTCTGGGCCATTGCCGAAAGTTTCCTGACCAACATGATCGACCGCCTGGGCTTCAAGTCAGAAACGGACATCCGCACGCGGGCGGCCTGCCTGGCCTTCATCGTCATCCCGCCGGTTCTCCTGGCCTACAGCGGCCTCGTCGGCTTCGTCAACGCCATCTTCAGCGCCGGCACCTTCGGCGGCATCATCATGTCCATCCTGCCCGTCTTCATGCTGCGCAGCGCCCGCAAACACGGCGACAAGAAACCATGTTGGCAATGCGGCTGGATCGCCCATCCCATCATGCAGACCCTGGTCGTCCTCCTCTTTGCCAGTGCCGGTGTCTACGCCATCCTCAGCCTCTGCGGCTGGCCGCCTGCGGCGTGGTAGGAGGATATAGTTTATATTTTTGGAGTTGTAGGGGTCGCCACGTGGGCGACCCGTTGGGAATTGGGACAATTTTTCTAGCCAGTGGGTAGGGAAATCGTACATATCCCGGAAGCGGCTGTTGCATTATGCATTTTTGCTTAATGCGACAGCCGCTTTTTTGCTGCTTCCCGTGCTTTTGTAACGCGTTACCTATAAAGAAGAGAGAAGAGCCGCGGCTTTTTTTTCGGATTCAGATGCGGCTACGCTATAATAAATAATTCATTATTGTATTACGACCGTATGCCATTAGTTATAAATTCTGGCTGCATACAGGATTCGTGCGGGACGTCGCTACGGCTGCCAAAACGGACAGCTGTGACTGGGCGGTCCGTTGCGAAATTTGACCACAACCTATTCTTGGCTAATGACAGGCCTTTGCGAACTACGATTTTTTATGAACTTGTGTTATAATATAAATTAGTCAGGCAAACATTATTTATGTGTCTAACTTGCTTTTTGAAAATACAAGCAGGACGGTTTAGCCCCGCTGCCTTAAAATATAAGTCCAAGCGATTTTTTGAAAATCATTTTCTTGCAAAAGACGAAAAATGATGAAAATATATGATCCGCCCCGCAAAATGCCATTTCAACGGCTTCATAAAGCCATTTATAAAGGGTGCGGATAAGAACCATAATCCCCGCAAGGGGACGGAAACCCAAAGCCATCGATATATTGAACAAAATCAATATAGCTAATGATAAGAACCATAATCCCCGCAAGGGGACGGAAACTTGCGCCTCCCTTCGATTTGAAGCATGTCACAATTTTGTGGATAAGAACCATAATCCCCGCAAGGGGACGGAAACAATTTGCTAGAGATATTGATAGTGTAGTATACTTAAATGATAAGAACCATAATCCCCGCAAGGGGACGGAAACAGAAGCTACCTAGGCTCTATGTGCAGTTGTCAAGAATCGATAAGAACCATAATCCCCGCAAGGGGACGGAAACGGCGTCGTGAAGTTTTGCGAATGGCAGCGCAACGATGTGGATAAGAACCATAATCCCCGCAAGGGGACGGAAACGTTTTACTAAAATCCTAGGTTCCATAATGTTCTCCCTTCTGATAAGAACCATAATCCCCGCAAGGGGACGGAAACAGCAGGACGAAAGTCGAACGTTTTGCCATTTGACAATGATAAGAACTACAATCCCCGCAAGGGGACGGAAACAATAGGAAGCATCGGGTTAATGTTTGCATCCAGTTTTTGATAAGAACCACAATCCCCGCAAGGAGACGGGTAAGAAAAAAGCAGCTCAATCATCGTATTTCCCCTTTGTTGGGAGAATGTTGATGATTAAGCTGCTTTTTATTTTGCATAGTTAACGATAACGCAAGAATAGTCGTAAAGCCAGAATATTTTTGTATACAAAATAAGGGCCTGTCGCATGAAGGATTATGTCATCATGCGGAGCCCCTTTCTCTTTATAGTTTGTAGTATGGAGTTTGTAGTTTGCAGAGAAAAACTTTAAATTTAAAGTCATCCGCTAACAACTAACTGCTAGCCACTAACAACTTTAAAGGGGCTTGTCATCGTGCGTCAAGCCCCTTTAATCCTTTATCTTCTTTAATCAATAATCCACTCGACGTCGACGGATTCACTTTCTGTCGTTGAATTGGCGGTCAGCTGGTTAGAGAGGTCTAAAGATTTGGGCTTTTCATATCTTAGCGAATCAGGCGCCAGCATATCACAGTAACGAATCGAATCTTCGCCATACGAGTTCATAGATACCGATTTGATGCCAATGATTTTTTTCCCTACCGTAGCTGCAATGGCTTCTGCCCGATGTTTGGAATTGGCGACAGCCTGTTTGATGAGTTCATCATGGATTTCTCGTTCATTTGATAATTCATAAGTACTTTCGATAGCGATGTCATAGTTTTGCTGGCGGATGTGATCCAGTATCATATTGATAAAGGGCATATCGAAACTCATGCGGATTACGATTTTTCTGGAAGCCGTGTAATAATATTCTTCATTATCTTCGTCATAATGCCGTTCCACTTCGTCCTGTTCCATAGAAATCTGATTTATAGGGACACCTTGGCTGTCCAGATAGGATAAGAAGGATTCGCACTGTGTCAAAACCGTGTCCATCGCCGCGTTGGCCGTATTACCATCTTTGTAGAATTCAATTTCAAGGGTTACTATATCATAGGTGCAATTCATGCTAGCCTTGCCTCGTATCGTCAATTTTCCCATAAGACAACCTCCTCAGTGAAATTCCACAACATAAGAAAAATCTAACTACATTATACTAAAATTCCTTGCTTTTTCAAAATTAGGGGGATGGATTACGGTTCGTTCGGATTCAGATGCGGCGTTCCGCCGCGACAGACTCAGACTGACAACGACGCTTCGGGAAGCCCTCAGCGCGTAGCGGGCCGCCCGCCGCTGTCATCTCGTCCGGGGAATTGTCTCCAGCATCTGACGGGTCAGAACGCTCTGGGCGGCCCCTACGGAATCGCAGTCAGGCGATGGGAATAACGCAGTCATAGGTCACAAAAAAACACGGCCCATGCCTTGTGCGTAGGGGCTGTCCTTTAACCTCTCAGACCGCCTTTGGCGGCCAGCT
>CABQJB010000117.1 GCA_902464195.1 uncultured Megasphaera sp. | reverse complement strand
ATTGAACACGACGGCAACCAAAGAAATGCTGGCTGAACTCAAGCCGGACATCCTCTACGCCGCTATGGGTTCCAAGCCGATGCTGCCGCCCATCGAAGGCCTGCGTGAGCTGACCGATGCCGAAGGCTCCAACATCCGTTCCATCTACGGCTTTATGGACAACATCCCTTACTATGAAGCCAATGCCGAAGGCAAAAAAGTCGTCATCATCGGCTGCGGTGCTGTCGGCCTGGACGTCATGGAATTCTTCACCCTGCGCAAAGCCGACGTCGCCATGATTGAAATGATGCCGTCCTTCGGTAAGGATGCCGACATCGTTTCTAAATCGACGTTCAAAGAACTCCTGGCAACGCATCCTGTCGATATGCATCTCGGCACGGCACTGCAGAAAGTCTGCCCGGACAAATTCATCGCATCCCACAACGGTGAATCTGCCGAATATCCCTTCGACTACGGTTTCATCTGCATGGGCCTCGTCCCGGATATCCCTGCTGACGACCCCTTCAAGACCTATGCCGAAGAGCAAGGCATCCCCTTCTGCAACTTCGGCAACAGCCGCAAAACGGGCCAGATCATCCACGGCACGGAATTGGGCCGTAACATCGTCGCTACCATCGATATGATTGGCGGCTTCGACGACTAAGCCTTTTTGTTCATCGTTCACCGTTCATCGTAAAGATTCCCAGGCATTCTTTATGATGAACGGATGACGACGAACACCGATACATTCATTTTTTTGTGCAGTACCATGTGAAAATTAACACATGTATTTATAATCATTAACTATTAGGAGGATTTTATCATGGGTAAAATTGCAGTTACAGAACGCGTTACAGGTCATACGGAATTAATCGGTCTCATCGCTTATCCGATCCGTCACAGCATGTCTCCAACCATGCACAACGAAGCCTTCAAAAAACTCGGCCTCGACTATGTCTACGTCTGCTTTGAAGTCGACAACTCGACGCTGGAAGACACGGTCAAAGGCCTGCGCGCTATGAAAGTCCGCGGCTGGAACGTCTCCATGCCCAATAAAGGGCCGATCACGCAGTACCTCGATAAATTATCGCCGGCATCCCAAATCATCGGCGCCTGCAACACCGTCGTCAACGACAACGGCGTCCTCACGGGTACGATTACCGATGGCATCGGTGCCATGCAGGCCCTCAAAGACGAAGGCGTCGAATACATCGGCAAAAAAATGGTCGTCATCGGTGCTGGCGGCGCAGCGACAGCTATCGAAGTACAGGCAGCCCTTGACGGCGTCCGCGAACTGACGATTTTCAACCGCGCCGATGAATTCTACGCTCACGGCGAAGAAACGGTCAAGAAACTGCGTGAACGCACGGACTGCCTCGTCAACATCTATCCCCTCGAAGACCATGCTAAATTGAAAGAAGAACTGGACAGCGCCGATATCTATATCGACAGCACATCGTGCGGCATGAAACCGCTGGAAGATGTCGTAGCCATCCCTGACAAATCCTACCTCCGCCCGGACCTGGTCGTCATGGATACGGTCTATGCCCCGCGCCAGACGAAACTCATGAAATGGTGCGACGAAGTAGGCTGCAAAAACTTCAACGGCCTCGGTATGATGCTCTATCAGGGTGCTGCTGCCTTCAAACTCTGGACTGGCAAAGAAATGCCTGTTGACTTCATCAAAGACGTACTTTTCTAAAAATCGCCTAAAGGAGAATTTTCTCATGGAACAGACACATTCCTATCGTCCCTTATGCCTCAGCCTGTATTTGAACTATTTCGTACATGGCATTGGCGTCATCATCTTGGCACAGAACATGGATGCCCTGGCAGCTCGCTGGGGCAGTATCGCCGACGTCGCTTGGGTCATCTCCATGCTCGGCATCGGCCGCCTCATCGTCTTATTCGTATCGGGCAAATTATCCGATAAATATGGCCGCAAACCGTTTGTCCTGCTCGGCATGATCACGTATATCGCCTTCTTTGTCGGTATCCTGCTCAGCCCGACGTCGACAGTCGCCTGCATCTTCGGTATCCTTGCCGGGATTGCTAATTCCTTCCTCGACGCCGGTACCTATCCCGCCCTGATTGAATCCTATCCGGACAGTGCCAGCACAGTCACTGTCCTCTTGAAAGCCTTCATATCGGCTGGCCAGTTCCTGCTCCCCCTGTTCATCGGCATCCTGGTATCGATGAACGCCTGGTACGGCTGGTCTTTCATCGTAGCGGCTGTCATCCTGGCCCTCAATATCCCGGTCATGATGAAAATGGGCTTCCCCTCTATGAATCCGGCTGAAGAAGCCAAAGAAGAAGGGAAAGACGTGGCTGCTGCTTCGTGGGTACCGAAATCCAAATGGTATCTCGAAGGTATCTGCTTCGTACTCTATGGGTATATTTCCCAGGCTACGTTCTACCTCATCAGCCAGTGGCTCACGAAATACGGTGCATCTGTTGCCCAGATGTCTGATATGGCAGCCCGTTCCCTCATGAGCTACTATTCGGTCGGTTCCCTGGCCTGCGTATTCTTCACAGCCTTCATCACGAAAAAAGGTATCCGTCCAATTACACTGCTCGTCGCCTATACCCTCATTTCTACGCTCTCCATCAGTGGCCTCTACTTCATCCCGTCGGGTTCGCTGGCTCCTATTTTCTCGTTCATCGTCGGCTTCTCGGCTGCTGGCGGCGTTATGCAACTCGGCCTGGTCATGATGACGGAAATGTTCCCGAAAGGCAAAGGCACCATGACCGGTATTTTCTATACGACGGGTTCCATCGCATCTTTCACTATCCCCGTCATTACGGGCTATATGGCTGACAGCGGCATCAACAGCATCATGGGCCTCGATGCAGCTATCGCCTTGGCAGGTTTCATCATTGCCTGCATCATCTACGTACGTTATAATAGCGTCATGAAAGAAAAACCAGCTGCATAAGTTATATTAGGAGGAATTTAAATTATGGTTAAAATCGGCAATGTTACCCTCGATAATGGTATGCCTAAAATCTGCGTTCCCATCGTCGGCCATACGGTCGATGAACTTGTCCAGGAATGCCGCTATCTCCAGGATAAAATCTACGACGTCGTCGAACTGCGCATCGACTTCTTGAAAGACGTCACTTCCCTCGATGCTGTCGGCGAAGCCTTGGCCGCTGTCCGCCAGGAATTGCCGAATGGTGCTATCCTGTTCACGTTCCGCACTAAAGAAGAAGGCGGCGAAACAGAAGTCCCTGAAAGCTACTATTTCGACCTCATCGATTACGCTATCAAAAGCGGTAAAGTCGATGCTGTCGACGTCGAATACTTCCGCGACCGCGCCAGCATCGAAAAAGTTCTGGCCGGTGCCAAAGAACACGGCGTCACGGTCATCATGAGCAACCATGACTTCGACAAGACACCGTCTTTCGACGAAATCACAGGCCGCCTCATCGGCATGAAAAAACTCGGTGCAGACGTCGCAAAACTGGCTTGCATGCCGAACTCGGCCAAAGATGTCCTGACCCTCTTGTCGGCAACGGAAGCCGTCAAATCCCAGTATCCCGATGAACCGATCATCACCATGTCCATGGGCAAACTCGGCGCCATCAGCCGCATCAGCGGGGAAATCTTCGGCTCCGCCCTGACCTTCGGTTCGGCTAAAAAAGCCTCCGCTCCGGGCCAGTTGGAAGTCACAACATTACAGCAAATCCTGCGTGCCCTCCATTCCTAATCAGGGCATGGCTTGAAGAGAGAATCACATAAGCAAGGGCCTGACTCGATTTATTCGTGCACAGGCCCTTTTTATCCATCTTTCCTGCATTGACATTCACCTTCCACCCGTTATAATGATAGGGTATCCGCAAAAAAGAGCCTCGAAGGGGACGATAACAATGGCAAAAGAAAAGCTGTGGACAGGCCCATTCATATCCATGGGCAGTACAAATTTTTTTCAACTCATGATCCAGTATATTTTAGTGACGACCTTGCCGCTTTGCATCATCAACACGTTCCAAGGCAACGAAATCGAAGCCGGCCTGGCCATGACTTTTTTCCAAATCGGCACAAGCCTGTTCCGGCCTGCAGCTGGTTATTTCGTCGATAAAGAAAACAAGCGCCACTTGCTGCTTTTCTCACTCATTGTCTTTCTCATCATCATCGGTGCTTTTAATGGGATTGAAAATGTAGCCGAAATCTATGGGCTGAGGCTGCTCCACGGCATCATTTTTGCCCTGGCGACGACGACGGCTGCATCCATTGCCGTCCTGGTCATCCCGGCTTCACGCCGTGGCGAAGGGATTGGATATTTTTCGGTTACGACGAATTTAGCCATGGTCATCGGGCCTTTAGCTGGTCTGCTGTTATATAACGGTCTGGGCATGTCCGGTCTGTTTTTATCCTTGACAGCTCTGGCTATCCTGACCCTAGTCATTGCTACTATGGTTCCACTCCCAAAGGCAATCGTAAAGCCAGTTCCTCATATACATGATGAGCCGATATGGTCCCACATTGTAGAAAAAAAATCGCTGCCTGCATCTCTGCTAGGTGGATTAGTATTCTTCGCTTACGGCGGCATCCTCACCTTTATCCCCTTATATGCAGCCTCCCTGAATTTATCGGACAGTACGGGGCTTTTCTTCGCAATATTCGCACTAGTCATCGTCCTCAGCCGGCCTGTCGTCGGCAATGTCTTCGACAGGATAGGGGCCAGTGCCATCGTGTATCCTGGCTTCCTCATCTTTATGACCGGCTTCATCGTATTCAGCCAGGTAACTTCTCAGATCACGCTTCTCATAGCTGCAGCTATCCTCGGTCTCGGCTTCGGTGCCTTGAGTCCAGCCTTCCAGACCTTGGCCATCCAAAGTGTCCCGCCCGAACGCGCCGGTGCCGCTACGGCGACGTACTTTTGGTTCCTCGACATCTTCGTCGGATTGGCGGCCATGCTGCTCGGCTTTGTAGCCAAACTCTTCGGGTATATGCTGTTATATGGTGGAATCTGCACGGCTGTCACGGCCGTAGCCATGATATTATATTACTTTTTATTTACCCGCTCTGCTCATCAGGCATAGCGATTACTTTCAGGAGGAATTTTCCATGGGCAAAATCGCCATTACCGAACGTGTTACAGGCCATACGGAACTCATCGGCCTCATCGCTTATCCCATCCGTCACAGCATGTCTCCAACTATGCACAATGAAGCCTTCAAGAAACTAGGCCTCGATTATGTCTATGTCTGCTTTGAAGTCGATAACTCGACCCTGGAAGATACTGTCAAAGGGCTTCGGGCTATGAAAGTCCGGGGCTGGAATGTTTCCATGCCCAACAAAGGTCCGATTACCCGCTATGTCGATAAATTGACACCGGTCTCACAGATTGTCGGTGCCTGCAATACCGTTGTCAATGATAACGGAATCCTCACCGGGACTAGTACGGATGGCATCGGAGCCATGATGGCCCTGAAAGCACATGGTGTCGACTATATCGACAAAAAGATGACCGTTATCGGTGCCGGCGGCGCTGCCTCTTCTATCCAAGTCCAGGCCGTCCTCGATGGTGTCCGGGAGCTCACGATTTTCAACTTGAAAGATAAATTCTATGACCAAGCTATCGAATTAGTTGCTAAACTGAAAGACCAGACCGATTGCACAGTTAATCTCTACGACCTGGCCGACCACGAACGGTTGCGCCAGGAACTGGACAACAGCGATATCTATATCGATGCCACACCCTGTGGGATGCATCCGCTGGAAGAGATCGTGTCCATTCCTGACCCATCGTATCTGCATCCCGGCTTGGTCGTCATGGATACTGTCTATGCCCCGCGTCAGACAAAACTCCTGAAATGGGCTGAACAAGCAGGCTGCCAGAATTTCAATGGCTTGGATATGATGCTCTACCAGGGCGCAGCCGCTTTTAAACTATGGACGGGAAAAGAAATGCCCGTCGACTTCATCCGCGACGTTTTATTTGATGACTAAGGGAAAGAGGGCTGTCGAACGAAGACTGCTGTCATCATGCAAGACCCCTTTTACTTTATAGTTTGTAGCACGGAGTTTGTAGAAGAAGGCTTTAAATTTAAAAACATCCGCTAACCCCTAGCCACTAACAGCTCAAAAAGGTCCTGTCATTATGCGACAGGACCTTTTTTTAACCTGATTCTGCAAGAAGTCTCCCGCCTCTTTAGGCGGCGAGATGAATTGCAGGTTTTTCTGAGGGCTCGATGCCATCAGAAAAACAATGGCTT
>CABQJB010000116.1 GCA_902464195.1 uncultured Megasphaera sp. | reverse complement strand
TGGAAAAATATGACAAAGATTTCTAAGAAATTTACACAAAATTCTTGACATACCCCATTATCAAAATGCTGTCATCTGCGATGATGACAAAATTAAAATACTTTGAATTGCGCCGGCCTATGGCCTAGGCTATACTAAAAAGCAAAGACATACAGGAAAACCATGGACGATGGAGGTGATATCATGGATTTTACACCTCGTATGCAACAGATTTTACAACGCCTGCTATCCGAAGAGGACTTCGTATCCGAGCAGGCCCTGGCCGATGACCTGAGCATCAGCAAACGGACGGTCCAGCGGGAACTCGATGGGACGGCCGGCGCCCTGGCTTCCTACGGCCTGCAATTACAGCGCAAGAAAAAAGCCGGTCTCAAACTCATCGGTCCGGCAGACGGAAAAGAAAAACTAACCGTCTCTTTGCAGACAGCATCAGCCATGGATTTCACGGATAAACACAACCGCCGTCGTTACCTGCTCTTTGAAATTCTGCGCGACAGGACGCCGAAGAAACTCTTCTATTACAGCCAGCTCCTCGGCGTCAGTGAAGCTACGGCTGCATCGGACCTGGAATCGCTGACACCGTGGCTGAAAAAAAATAACTTAGCTGTCCTCAAGAAACAGGGCTATGGCGTCGTCCTCACAGGCAGCGAAAAAGACTATCGCGAAGCCATGCGCCGCTTCATCAGTGAAACGACGTCAGCCGAGGATTTCAAAGAATTTCACGCAGGCCATGAGGCCCTTTCTCAAGCCGTCATGCACGCCACCAACAAAGGCATTTATAAACTGCTCAATAGCCATACGATCCAGCGAGTCTATGCCGTCCTCAAAACGCTCCACGAAGAAAGGATTGCCCACTTCACTGATGCGGCCAAAATCGGTCTGGTCATCCATATCGCCATCGCCATCGAACGCGTAGCCAGCGGCCAACTCCAGGAAGAACCATCGGTCCCGCCATCCGTCCCGGACAACGAAGACAGCGCCCTGGCGCGCCGCATCCTGAAAAGCATGGAAGACGAATTCCACCTGTCCATGCCGGCTATCGAAGTGTCGTACCTGCTGCTTCACATCAAGGGTGCCAAAATCCGCTACAACGGCACCCCCTGGCAGGGACCGGACGGACTGGATGAATCGGCCCTCCTCGGCATCATCGATCAGATGATCGATGCCTTCGACCCGCAATATGCCTATGACCTGCGCTGTGACGACGAATTCATCCGCGGCCTTTTCGTCCATTTGCAGCCGACCATTGTACGCCTAAAACATCACTTGAATATCATCAACCCCCTGCTGGACGACATCCAGCAGGAATATGCCTCTATCTTCCAAAAAGCCCGCCGCGCTGCTGACGTTCTGGCCCGTGCCTTGGATACGACCGTTTCGGAAGAAGAAATCGGCTATCTGACTATCCACTTCGGCGCGGCCTTGGAACGGCTCAAGGGGAAAAAAGCCTTTACTCGCAAAGTCATCATCGGCATCGTCTGTGCCAGCGGCTTCGGCCTGGCCCGCCTGATGATGACACGCCTGCAGAACAAACTTCCTGGCCATGTCGAGCTCCATACGTATGGCAAAGACGACCTGACAGAAAGCGTATTGAACCAGACCGACTTTTTCGTCAGCACCCTGCCCCTCCAGATTCCTGGAGCCGACGTCCTGCGCACATCGCCCCTCATTACGGGCTCCGAACTTCAGCATATCCTGGGAAAAATCGACACCTATTCCCATATCCGGAAAGAACCCGGCCTGGTCACTCCTTCAGGAGATACTTTTCTATCAGCCCTAGACCGGACACACCTCTTGGCCCGGGAAATGGCCAGCCTACTGCGCCATTATCAGCAGTTCATCGTCCCGGCGCAGTCTACGTTTGCCCAAATCGTCCATACCTTAGCCAGTGCAGTCACGGAGAATGAAGACGATACAGCCCTCTTATTCGATGCCATCATCCGCCGCGAGCGGCTGAACAGCCAGATTTTTCCCGACCAGGGGTTTGCCCTGCTTCATTGCCGCACCCAGACTGTCCGCCAATCCCGCTTCTATACCTGCGTTCCCGACGACGGCCCGGCCTTTAAGGATGACTACTTCAAAGGCATCGCTACAGTGTTGCTGCTCATCATGCCTGAAGACGAATACCGCCAGGTCCATACGGATGTATTGGGCTTCATCAGCAGTTCTCTGGTCAGTGATGACGCATTTTATCAGGCTATCCTTGGCCACGACCCAGAAAAAATCCGCTGCCATCTGCAGCGGATTCTCAAAGTCTATTTCGAGTCTGCCCTGGGCCTATAAGTCGACATACTGCCGCAGTTTCTTGACATACGACCGGCCGATGGGCACGGGCTGGTCTTCCATCCCTTTCAAGATGAGGACGTATTGATGATTGAACCACGGTTCGATTTGCTGGACTTCATCGATATTGACGATGTAGTTACGATGACAACGGAAAAAGATGTCTTCAGGCAGGCGCTTTTCAAATTGAACCAGACTGAGGTGGCTGGGATAGGTCCGACCTGACAGAGTAACTAAATAGACCTTGCGCTTTTCCGCATAGACCAGGCGGATATCCTCCGTCGCGATGAGTTTTATCTTATCGCCTTCATCGACGGAAAAGCGCCGGGCATAACTAGGCCGTTCGCCGCCATCGGCAGCCGTCAGAGAAGCTTCTTCCTGTGAAGGGGCTTCTTTTTTTGCATAGACGGCGCAAAACTTTTCGACAACCCGCCGGACTTCGCCTTCCGTAACCGGCTTGACCAGATAATCGAGGACATTGAGACGCAGAGTCTGAGAAATGAAATCCCGCTGGCCCGTGACAAAGACGATGGCCGGATGAGGCCCCTTTTCCGCTTCGATCTGCCTGGCAATGGTCATGCCGCTGACCCGCGGCATTTCCAGGGTCAAAAAGACGATATCCGGCTGATGGGCTGCCAGACAGGCCATGGCCTGTTCCCCTTCATAGCATATTGCTTTTACCTCGATAGCTGGTTTTCCCTGCTGTAACAGTTTTTTTAACTGCGCCGCCATCAGCGGTTCGTGATCGATGATTACAGCTTTTGCCCCCATGTCAACACCTCTTTTTCGTGATTTTCCCCCTTCATTATACCACAAACTGCGTTACGGCTAGTAGGGATGAAGCCTGTAAAAACCTCATTTCTCAATTCCTGTCATCTTTCAAAAGGACAAACTTAAATTACTTTTAATTGCTTTTGATATGTACACAAGGTATACTGTAGCCATCAAGAGAGCAGCGCAGTGCAATCCGGAGTGTCAGGTACTGCTCATGTCTAGCGTATTTATCCCAAGCATTTTAGGAGGAATCACCATGAAAGCAAAAGTCCAATCCTTTGGCCGTTTCCTCAGCGGTATGGTCATGCCGAACATCGGCGCCTTCATCGCCTGGGGCCTAATCACGGCCTTATTCATTCCCAGCGGCTGGCTGCCCAATGAACAGCTGGCCAAAATGGTCGGCCCCTTCCTGACCTATGTCCTGCCCCTGCTCATCGCCTTACAGGGCGGCAAAATCGTCGGCGGCCTGCGCGGTGCCATCATGGGTGCCATCGCCACAGTCGGTGTCATCTGCGGCACGACATACACCATGTTCATGGGTGCCATGGTCATGGGGCCCCTGGCCGGCCTGGTCATCAAGAAATTCGATGCCGCCGTCGATGGCCGCATCAAACCGGGTTTTGAAATGCTTGTCAATAACTTCTCCGTCGGCATCCTGGGCATGGTCATGGCCATCATCGGCTTCTACCTCATCGGCCCGGTCATGGGCATCATCCTTTCCTTCCTGACAGCCGGCGTCCAAATCCTGCTCCAGGCCGGCATCTTCCCGCTCATCGGCGTTTTCGTCGAACCGGCTAAGGTCCTCTTCCTGAATAACGCCATCAACCACGGCATCTTCACTCCTCTCGGCGCCGAACAGGTCGCCGAAACGGGCAAATCCATCTTCTATATGATTGAAACCAATCCCGGCCCCGGCACAGGCGTTCTCCTGGCTTACTGGCTCTTCTCCAAAGATACTATGACCCGCCAGTCCGCTCCCGGTGCCTTGATCATCCACCTCCTCGGCGGTATCCACGAAATTTCCTTCCCGTACATCCTCATGAACCCGGCCCTCCTGCTGGCTACTATCAGCGGCAGTGTTGCAGCCCTGTTCTACAACATGATTTTCAACCTCGGCCTTTCCGGCCCGCCAGCTCCGGGCAGCCTCATTTCCTACCTGGCTATGGCACCGAAAGGATCGACTCTCTCGGTTATCTTGAGCATCGTCATCGCCGCTAGCGTATCCTTCGTCATCGCCTCGCCGATCATCAAGATGTCCGCTGCTAAATCCGGTGAATCCCTGGAAGAAGCCCAGCAGAAAATGCAAAACATGAAGGCCGAATCGAAAGGCACGAATCCAGCGGCTTCCGCTCCGGCCCAAGTTGATTTAAAACACATCACTAACGTCGTCTTCGCCTGCGATGCCGGCATGGGTTCCAGCGCCATGGGAGCTGCCGTCTTGCAGAAGAAATTCAAGAAAGCCGGCCTGACCGACATCACCGTCAGCCACGCTTCCGTTTCTGAAATCCCGGCAGATGCCCAGCTCGTCGTCTGTCACCAGGATTTGGCCGATCGGGCCCGCACCAGCGCCCCTCAGGCCCGTCTGATTACAATTACTAATTTTATGGCAGCCCCAGAATACGGCATACTCGTCGATGAATTGGTCGCTGCTCGTCAAAGCGAATGAAGGAGATTGCCCTATGAACACGATTTTGCAAAAGAAAAATATCATCCTCAACTGTCAGCCCAAAGCCAAAGAAGACATCATCAAGGAAATCGGCAAGATTTTCTATGACGACGGTTACACGACTGAAAAGTATACCCAAGCCATGCTGGACAAAGAAAAGGTCTTTAATACGGCCATCGGAAACTCCGTCGCCATTCCCCACGGCATTGAAGAAGGTAAATGTGAAGTCAAGAAATCGGGCTTAGTCATCATGACTTTTCCTCAGGGCACGGACTGGGGCGGCGAAACAGTCAAATTAGTCATCGGCATCGCCGGTGTCGGTGATGAACACATCGACATCTTGAGCAACATTGCCGTCACCTGTTCCGATGAAGACGAAGTCGACGAAATCCTCAAGAGTTCTGTCGATGATATCTACAATACTTTCGCCAATATCGAAGCTGAATAGTCACTTATCTTTTAATACATATATATAGAATAACTTTTAGGAGGACTCTATCATGAAAACAAAAGCAGTCAGAATGTATGGTACCCGCGATTTACGTCTGGAAGAATTTGAACTCCCGGAAATCAAAGACGATGAAATCTTAGCTAAGATCATCACCGACAGCATCTGCATGTCAACATACAAACTCATCGAACAGGGCAAGAAACATAAACGCGCGCCTCAGAACATAGATACGCATCCAATCATCACAGGCCATGAATTTGCCGGCGTCATCGTCAAAGTCGGCAAGAAATGGCAGGACCAGTTCAAACCGGGCATGCGCTTCGCCCAGCAGCCGGCCTTGAACTACAAAGGCAGCCTGGCTTCCCCGGGTTACTCTTACGAATTCTTCGGCGGCGACTGCACGTACTGCATTTTCCCGCACGAAGTCATGGAACTGGGCGCTCTCATGCCCTACGAAGGCGACAGTTTCTTCGAAGCTTCCCTGGGTGAACCCATGAGCTGCATTATCGGCGGCTACCATGCCAACTACCATACGAATAAACACAATTACAACCATGCGATGGGTACCAAAGAAGGCGGCAACATCATCATCCTCGGCGGCTGCGGCCCCATGGGCCTCGGTGCTATCAGCTACGGCATTCATTTTGAAAACAAACCGAAGCGCATCGTCGTCACCGACATCAACGATGCCCGTATCGCCCGGGCCAAAGAAGTCGTATCGCCGGAATACGCCGCTCAGCACGGTGTCGAACTCATCTACGTCAACACATCCAACATGGATACGGCCTATGACGACTTGATGAAGCTCACTGACGGCCACGGCTACGACGACGTCTTCGTCTACACGCCGATTCGCGCCGTCGCTGAACTGGGCAACAAGCTCCTGGCCTTCGACGGCTGCATGAACTTCTTCTCCGGCCCGACGGACAAAAACTTCAGCGCCGACATCAACCTCTACGACTGCCACTACACCAGCACCCACATCATGGGTACAACAGGCGGTAACAATGACGATCTCATCGAAGCCAATACGCTGGCTGCCAAAGGCATCATCGACCCGGCTGTCATGATTACCCACGTCGGCGGCATCGACAGCATCGCTGAAACGACGCTCAACCTGCCGAAAATCCCGGGCGGCAAAAAACTGGCCTACACCCAGTTCGATATGCCCATGACCGCCATCGAAGACTTCGCCAAACTCGGTGAAAAGGACCCGTTCTTCCTGGAACTGGATAAATGCTGCAAAGCCCACAAAGGACTGTGGAACGCCGAAGCTGAAAAGATGATTCTCAAACACTTCAACGTAGAAATCTAAGAAAGCGCATTGCAAATAAAGTGAAACACAAGTATAATACTTA
>CABQJB010000115.1 GCA_902464195.1 uncultured Megasphaera sp. | reverse complement strand
CCCCTAGCCCCTAGCCCCTATTTCTTCCGTCTTTCTCGGAAGAAACTCTTCATCAGGGCCGCACATTCTTCGGCCCGGACGCCGGCTGTGACTTCGGTCCGGTGGTTGAGGCGGTCGTTATCGACAATCTGGAAGAGGGAGCGCACGGCGCCGGCCTTGGGGTCGTCGCAGCCGTAGACGACGCGGTCCAGGCGGCTGTTGACGATGGCGCCGGCACACATGGGACACGGTTCGACGGTCACGTAGAGGGTACAGCCTGTCAGACGCCAGCGATTCAGGGCGCGGCAGGCTTTTTCAATGGCCAGGAGCTCGGCGTGGGCCGTCGCACAGGGCAGGCTTTCGCGCAGATTATAGGCCCGGGCGATGACTTTCTTTTCATAGACGATGACGGCGCCGATGGGGATTTCTCCGACGGCATAGGCCGTTTTGGCTTCGGCCAGGGCTTTGCCCATATAGAATTCATCTTTAGTCATAATGGATGGGATCTCCTTAACAAAAAATTTACGTTTATCATAACACGAAAACAAGGAAGGGGAAACTGCTATGGATGCCATTTGGTGGCATATTTTCGACTTATTAGGGACGACGGCCTTTGCCGTATCCGGCGTCTTTGCAGCCATTTCGCGGCGCATGGACCTCTTCGGCATCTTCGTCCTCAGTGCGGCGACGGCTGTCGGCGGCGGTATCATCCGCGACATCCTCATCGGCAATATCCCGCCGGCTGCTTTTAAGAACAGTATCTATTTGTGGATCATCCTCGGGTCCATGGCCGTCATCACCGTGACGGTCCGTTATTTCAATATCCGCATGTGGCGCCGCGTCGTCGGCCGCCTTTCCATCTGGTATCTCGTCTGCGATGCCATCGGCCTCGGTTCCTTTACGGTCACTGGGACCCTCCTGGGCTGTTTCTACTATCCCGACTACTGGATCCTCGACATCACCCTCGGCGTCCTGACGGCTGTCGGCGGCGGCGTCATCCGCGACGTCCTGGCCGGGCGCATCCCCGGCGTCCTGCGCAAGGAAGTCTACGCGACGGCGTCTCTCCTGGGCAGCATCCTCTTGTACGGCGCCGTCATCCCCTTCGAGGTACCCCTGGAAGTCGGCGCCATCGTCAGCTTTTCCGTCACCGTCGCCATCCGCCTGGTCGCCATCCGCCTGCACCTCAACATCCCCAGGATACGCCGCGCCCGCCATCGGAGAGCGTAGGGCCGCCCCTACAAATTTTCCCAGGGCCGTGATATAATAAAGGGTACAATTTTTTTCTTCATACTAGGAGTGATAACGTGAATCTGTTACAGAAAGCAGTCAGCCTGGCCGTAGCGTCTTTCTTTTTATGTGCCTCGCCGGCTGCACTGGCAAAGACGATTTTATATGTACCCCAGGATGACCGGCCTGTCGATTATGAATATACGGTCAGCACGGCCGAAGCGGCAGGCTATCAGGTCCTGACACCGCCGGCCCAGTATTTGTCGGGCATGAATTTCCACGGTTCGCCGGACAAGCTCATGGCCTGGGTCGATGCCAATGCCGGCAAGGCCGACGCCATGGTCCTGTCCATCGATTCTCTGGTTTACGGCGGCCTCGTCGATTCGCGCAAGCATAACCTGCCTATGGAAACGCTGACGGCGCGGCTGGAAAAGGTCGAAAACTTACATAAATCGCACAAGAATGTGCCCATTTATGTCTTCAGCACGGTCATGCGCAGTCCCTGGGCCGGCGGCAAGGGCGTCGAACCGGACTATTACCTGACTATGGGCTCCGACATCTACCAGCTGGCGTCGCTCCAGGCCAAGATGGACGAAGAAGGCCTGAACCCGCAGGAACGCAACGACTGGTTCGCCATCATGCGCCGCGTGCCCATGGAATACCTCCAGGACTGGTATAACCGGCGCCGCAAGAATATGAGCATCAATTACCGCCTCATCGACGATGCCCGCCAAGGCGTCTTTACCTATTACAGCCTGGGCCACGACGATAATTCCGTCAGCACCCAGTCGTCGCTGGAATCGAAGTACCTGGAAATGGCCGGTACGGGCATCCCCAAGACGGCTTTCGGCTCCTTCCCCGGCGCCGACCAGCTGGGCCTGCTGCTCATTACGCGGGCCAGCAACGATTTCAATAATTATCATCCCAAGATTACCGTCATCTATCCCTTGGGCGGCGGCGAAAAGACCGTGCCCCGCTATGACGGCCAGGCCATCGGCAAGACCATTGCGTCCCACGTCGAAGCCATTGGCGGCACCATGGTCGACAACGAACGGCCGGACCTCTTGCTGGCCGTCAACACGCCGCTGACGACGTCGACGACGGAATCGGCGAACTTTGAAAACTTCCCGATCATGCTCCAGTCGACGCGGGATTTCCTGACGCAGATCGAAAAGGCCGTCAACCTCGATATCCCGGTCAGCATCGTCGATATGGCCTTTTCCAACGGTTCCGACAATACCCTGGTCTACGGCCTCTATCAGGATAAGATGATGTACCGCCTGGCCGCCTACAACGGCTGGAACACGGCCAGCAATTCCGTCGGCTACGGCATCGCCCAGGGCGTCTTGTCCAAGTACATGACGGCCGATGCCCACCGCGACATGCTGACCACGCAGTACCTCGACAACTGGGCTTATCAGGCCAATGTCCGCGACTACATCTACCGTATGCAGCAGAAACTGGAAGCCGGCGTCGTCACTCAGTATTACCCGACGCTCAACGAAGAACTCCAGAGCCGCACGAAAGAACAGCTCCAGCGCTATGCGTCGACGTATCTCGGCATCGACCCCAAGACCGTCGATGTCACCCTGCCGTGGCAGCGCCTGTTCGAAGTCTATGTCGACGTCAAGCCGACGCCGTCTGTCCCCTTGGAAGCCGACGTGCGCCACGACATGAATAACCGCGAACTCCAGAACCTGGCCAATGAAGTCTCGGCGGCCCAGGCCCAGCTCGATGCGGCCCAGACGGTCAATGCCGACGGGACGGTCACCCAGGCCGACCCGGCTGTCCAGGCCCAGCTCCAGGCTGCCAAGGCCGCTGCCCAGGCCCGTTACGAACAGGAAAAACAGGCCCAGGCCATCAATCACAGTGAAGAAAAAGCCCAGCAGAGCCGTACCTGGGCTGCACAGAAATAGGATACACCATGGAACAACAGAATCATACACCGACACAACTTCATGCGAAACCACCGGTTCCGCCTAAAAAGAAGGGCCGCCGTATCGCCGCCGCCATAGCCGGCCTGGTCTGTCTCGGCATCGCCGCCGTGGCCTACGGCTATTTCGGCCCGAATTTCCTCCTGCCCTATAAGAGCGGCTACGTCCACGTCCGCAGCGACATGACGGCGTCCGAAGTCGGCGATGTCCTGACTGATGAAGGCTATATTGCCAGCCCGCTGTGGTTCCGCGCCATCGCGACCGTCACCGGCCAGGCCGGGGACATCCATGCCGGCGAGTACACCTTCGATTCGCGCATGAGCCTCCATACGCTGCTGGAAAAACTGACCAGCGGCAAGTCCGAAGCCGACCGCCTGGTCGTCCCCGAAGGCTATACGGTCCGGGAAATCGCCAAGGCTGTCGCCGCCAACGGGCGCATCAGCGAAGCCGATTTCCTCAAGGCCGCCTCGTCGTCGGATCAGCTCCTGCCGTACATGAAAGGGAATCGCAAAGTGACTTTCCCGACGGAAGGTTTCCTCTTCCCGGACACGTATTTCATCCCTTATGATGCGACGGCTGACGACGTCGTCGCCCTGATGCTCAAGAACTTCGACGCCCATTTGACGGACGCCATGAAAGCGGGCATTGCCAAGCAGAACCTGTCAGTCTACCAGTTCGTCACCTTGGCGTCGCTCATCGAGAAGGAAGCGAAATACGAAAAGGACCGGCCCCTCATCGCGTCGGTCTTCGAGAACCGCCTGAAGATCCACATGAAACTCCAGTCCGATGCCAGCATTTCCTATGCCATGGGGACCCACAAGGCCGCTTACAGCATCAACGAAACACAGTACGATTCGCCGTATAATACCTATCTCTATGAAGGCTTGCCGCCGGGACCCATCGGCAACCCCGGCATGGATTGCATGGAAGCCATCCTCGAGGCGCCGCAGACGAACTATCTCTATTTCGTCGCCGATAAGGACGGCCATAATTACTTCGCCGCCACCTATGAGGATCATATGAAGAACGTCCAGGAGCACATGCCATGATGGACGCTTTGTTCCAGGATATGAAGGCCTGTGCCCGCGAGAAGAATCTGCCTATCCTGCGCGACAGCGAGCTGCCTCTCTTTACGGGCATCCTGGCATCGTGCCGGCCAAAGCATGTCCTGGAAATCGGGACCTGCATCGGCTATTCGGCCCTGCAGATGGCACCGTTCCTGGCACCGGGCGGGACGATTACGACAATCGAACTCGATGACGAACGCTATGACCTGGCCTGCCGCTTCATCCGGCGCTCGCCGTATGCGTCGGTCATTACGGTCCTCCACGGCGATGGGACGGCGCTGGCTGAAAAGCTGCCCGGTCCGTGGGACTTCGTCTTCCTCGACGGGCCGAAAGGGCAGTATGTGCGCCAGCTGCGCCATCTCCTGCCCAAGCTCCTGCCCGGGGCCATCGTCGCAGCGGACAACATCGACTACCACGACATGTTTTATATCCAAGGGACCCTGCCGCACAAGCACCGCACGGCCGTGACCCGCCTGCGGGAATTCATGGACCTCGTCGACGACCGGTCCCTTTTTGAGACTGTATTTTTTGAAAATGGCGACGGCATGACCGTTTCGCAATGGAAAGGATAAGAGAATGGGAAAAATGGAATTGCTGGCTCCTGCCGGCAGTATGGATAAGATGAAGATGGCCTTTTTATACGGCGCCGATGCCGTATATTTGGGCGGGAAGTCCTTTGGCCTGCGGGCCTTCAGCGACAACTTCTCCAATGAAGAACTGAAGGAAGCCGTCGACTATGCCCATGACCAGGGCAAGCACATCCACGTGACGGTCAACATCTTCCCGCACAACGACGACCTCAAGGGCTTGCCGGAATACCTCGTCTATCTGCGTGATATCGGTGTCGACGCCCTGCTCATCGCTGACCCGGGCATCTTTTCACTGGCCCGGCAGCTCGTGCCCGACCTGCCTATCCACATCTCGACCCAGGCCAATACGACCAACTGGGCATCGACGAAGTTCTGGCGCGACAACGGCGCATCGCGCGTCGTCATGGCCCGCGAAGTGAGCCTCCGCGACGTCAAGGAAATCCATGCCAAAGTGCCCGATGTCGAACTGGAAGGTTTCATCCACGGCGCCATGTGCATTTCTTATTCCGGCCGCTGCCTGCTGAGCAATTATTTCACCCAGGGCGACCGCGACTCGAACCGCGGCGAATGTGTCCAGTGCTGCCGATTCAAATACAACGTCGTCGAAGAAAAGCGGCCGGGCCAGTATTTCCCTGTCGTCGAAGATGAACGGGGGACGTACATCTTCAACTCCAAGGACCTCTGCCTCCTGCCGTATCTGCCGGACCTCTACGACGCCGGCTTTACGAGCCTCAAGATCGAAGGGCGCATGAAGAGCATCCACTACGTCGCTACCGTGACCAAGGTCTACCGCCAGGCTTTCGATGCCTACGAAGCCGACCCGGAACACTTTACGGTCCGCCAGGAATGGCTCGACGAACTGGAAAAGATTTCCCACCGGCCCTATACGCGGGGCTTCTCCGTCTCCCGGCCGACGGCGGCCGACCAGGTCTACAGCCAGTCGAGCAATACCCAGACCCATGACTTCATCGGCCTGGTCAAGTCCTATGACGAAGCAAAAGGCCTGGCCTGGGTGGAACAGCGGAACCACTTCAAACTGGGCCAGACCGTCGAATTCCTCCAGCCCAAAGGCCATCTGGTCCGCTATACCATCGACCGCATCGTCGACGAAGACGGCCAGGAACTCGACGCCGCCCGCCACGCCCAGCAGCTCGTCGGCCTGGCCGTACCGGAACGGCTGGAACCGTATTCCATGATGCGCCGCCAGGTGAAGAGCCATGTTTGATGAAGACTGGGTCTACTTCCAGGCCCCACCGTCGGAGATGACCTTCATCAACCGCATCATCGAAGGCTGCGACTACCTGGGCGTGGTCACGGCCCTGGACGGCAAGAAAGGCCTCGGCTTCGTCAGGACGACGAAAGACACGGCCAGGGAAACGATTGATGTACTCCAATCGCTGCCCATCCCGGTCCGCATCCTGACCCGCCAGGAAGCCTTGGCTGAAGCTGAAAAGAAGTAGTGTATGGAATTTACAAAATTTATAGTTATACGATTTAGTGCAAAGCGCTGCCCCTGACGGCAGCGCTTTTTTCGTAGGGGCTCCCACGTGGGGAGCCCGCGTGAATCCCGGGCATAGCTCATACTGGTCATGCTGTTTGTCGTCCCCATAATCTGACGGGCGCCCCTACGATAGCAATTCCATGCCGATTCAAAACGTTACATTTTAAAAAATAGCACACCTTGTCGTCATATGTAAAATAGTTGTTTTTACTATCCATTTTTTGGCGGTTAGGCCTTTAAATTCTTGACATAATTGGTGTATAATTAATGAT
>CABQJB010000114.1 GCA_902464195.1 uncultured Megasphaera sp. | reverse complement strand
AATTATTACATGTTAAAATTTTCATGATTTCCACCCGAAAATATGCTATACTGATAGAAAAAAGAAAGGAAGACACTGATGGCACAAAAAAACGTCTTGAAATACATCATCCTTGGCCTGCTGAATCACCAGGACCTGGCCGGCTACGACTTGAAAAAACTCTTTGAAGGCGAAGTGGGCGACTTCTGGTCCTCCAACCACAGCCAGATTTATCCGGAACTGCGGCGCATGGAAGAAGCCGGGCTCATTGCCAGCCACAGCGAAACGGTCGGCACGAAGCTGGAAAAAAAATACTACCGCATCACCCCGGCAGGCCGGGAAGCCCTCACCGCCTGGATGCACGAACCCCTGAACAGCCTCGCCCCCAGCCGCGACGAATTCACGATGAAACTCTACCTCATCGATGACCCCCGGGACCCGCTCATCGGCCAGCTCTTCCAGGAAGAAATCAGCCGGCATCAAAAAAAATACGATTACCTCTGCGCCCGCTGGGAAGCCCTGTTCCGCACGAAAGAAGCCCGGCAGAAGCACTACGGCCACTCCCTCATCCTGGAACAGGCCATCAATCGCGAAAAGCAGCGCCTGCAATGGCTCAGGTCCGTCCAGAAAACGTCTCTGCCTAAAGAAAAATAACCTTCGCGGCCCGCATCGTAATCAGCTGCGTAATCTCCCAGGTTCCTGCAGCCTGATGAAAAGTTTGGCAAAAACTGCCATACCTTTCACCTTTCAGGGGCCGAATAGCCTTGTGACGCGTAGATTTCACGGAATTCCCGGAGTCTGTCTTCTCCTTCCGTGTCGATGATCTGCTGAATCTGATCGATCAATTCCTGTTTATGTTCCGGAATCGTCGTCCGCACCTGGAAGGGAACGGAAATATGTTCCGCCTGGAATACCGTATGGTTATCCAGCTGACGGAGAAATTCCTGCAATTCCTGCAGCCGTTCTACCTCACCGGCTTCGGTGTATTTTCCGCGCTGAGCCAAAAACCACAGTCCCGTCTGCGGTACTAAGACTAAAGAGGATATATCTATCAGGGACGGATGCAGTCCCTGATAGAGCGCAGCGGTCCGGATAGCATGATTCATGCCATAATCCTTTCCTCCGAGGCCATTGATCCAGTTCACGACATACGCGAATCCGGCTGCATCTAACTTTTCCAACTGTTCCCGTGCCAGGGCCGCATCATACCCCTTATTCATGAATCGCAGCAAATGGTCATCCCCCGATTCGACTCCGATATAAGGATTGGCAAAGCCTGCGTCCTTTAAACTAACAATTTGTTTTAACGTCTTATCGCAAAAATTATCGATGCGGGCATATCCGCCAATGGTCTTCACCGATGGGACGTAGCGGTGAATGAATTCGGTCGTCTTCATGAGTGTATCGTAATCGGCACGGAAGGCGTCAGCCGCCTGGAGGAAAATGCGCGACGGCTGACCAAAATACAGGGGAATCTGTTTGACCTCTTCTTCGATTTCAGCCAGGGATAACTGCCGGAAGGCATCGTGCTTGTAATAACTGCAAAAGAAGCAGCCATTGTGCGAACAGCCTGTCGTGATTTGTAAAAAACCGTCTTGAGCTTCATAAGGCGGCCGGTTTATACCGCCGATAAAGTGCATCATATCCATTTCTCCTTGTCCTATATTATTATCATCCTAATCCATTATGTGATACACGCAGCGATGTCCTGGCGTCTGATAACATAAATTACAAGAAACACAGGCCGCCGGTGCCGTATCCCCCTGGCCCCAGCGCTCGATTAAATGAGGTTCCCGAATCAACGGCCGGGACAGGGAAATCATGTCAATGCCATCTTCGTTGATGACTTTATTCATCACTTCGAGGCTCCGCAGTCCGCCCACCAGCATAACCGGCGTCGAAACCCGTTGTTTCAGTACTTTGGCAAAGGGCAGGAAATAAGCTTCATTTTCACCGGGACGGATATCAGAAACAGACGTGCCATTCCCACTGATTTCCAACGAATCAATGCCAGCTGCTGCCAGGGCCGTAGCCATTTGCATCGCGTCAGCTGGCAGCAGTCCGCCGCGGCGGAAATCGCTGCAGTTCAATTTCATGGTAATATGGAGATTGGGAATTTCCTGTCTGACGGCCCGATACAAGGCCAGCATCCAGGCCGTACGATGTGGCTGACTGCCTCCATATTCATCGGTACGGTGATTGTACAGCGGGCTGAGAAAGCGGCTGATCCAGAAAAAATGAGCTCCATGCAGCTGTACGCCGTCAAAACCGGCCAGTTCGGCCCGTTTCGCAGCCTGAGCAAAAACCTGTATAAGCTGATGCAACTCCGCTGTCGTGGCATCGTCAGCTTCCAAGGTCCCCCGGGGCGTAACCCATTCTCCCAGGGCCAGCTGGACGATGATATTCGCCCCTTCGGCATGGACAGCATCGGTCAGCTGTTTCCAGCCTGGAATCTGCCGATTCTGGGACAACCGGGCCATCCCAGTCCCTAAATAATGGTCACTATCAGTGACACTGGTGAACCCGGTGATGATCGTCCCCACCTGCCCCCGTGCCAAATCACGATATATTCTGATTTGTTCTTCAGAAGGCGTACCGTCCGGATTCGCTATCGCTTCCCATGTAGCGGAACGGACAATGCGGTTTTTAGCCGTCAAATGCGGCAGTCTGACTTCATCGAAAATAGACTTTACCTTCTTCACTCCAGCCACTCTCCTTTTTCGGAAAAGTTAAATCGTAAAAAACATATCTTTTTTCTCTCTCTTCTTATAGTGCCAGGCAGCCGGCCGGCTGTTGTCGTCGGCATAGCCCAGCTGCATCAAAGCGACGATTTCGGCTCCCTTCATTTCCGGAAAGAGTTCCCGCAGTTTTTCCGGGTCGAAACTGCTGACCCATACCGCACCCAAGCCGATATCTTCAGCTCTCAGCCAAAGCTGCATCGCGGCAATGCTGGCATCGACGATGCCATAGTTCTTCTGGTCGTATTCCCGGACCCAGGCTTCATCCGGACAATAGCCGATGGCAATCGTCAGGGGAGCATGGTAGTGATATTTCGTTACCTTCTGGATAGCTGGCAGCCGTGTATCATCCGTAATCGTCCAGACCCGCAAAGGCTGTTTATTTTCTGCTGTCGGGGCCAGGTAAACGGCTTCCAGCAGCTCGTCGATGGCAGACTGCGGAATCTTCCGGTCTGAATCGAATTTTCTGACAGAATAGCGTTCTTTCATCAATTTTTCAAATTCCATGAGAAATTCCTCCTTTAAGGACTTGTCATTTTCCTTGTTTCTGGCTATGATATTAGCATATAGGGAACTTTTATACAAGTACGCACATTTTTGGTACTGCCTATTTTTTACATTTTTTGTTGAGGAGAAATTCATCATGACGCAGCGCAAAAACACAAACTATGATAACCCTTACGAAAAAAAATGCTCCATCGTATATGCGATGGAGCTCATCGGGGCCAAATGGAAAATACCGATTATTTGGCATCTGGCACATTACCAGATTATGCACTACAACGAACTGAGGCGGCACCTCAGCGGGATTACCAACACCGTCTTAGCCAGAAATCTGAAAGAACTCGAGGCAGACGGCCTGGTCATCCGGAAATCAGCGGGAAGCGTCCCTCCTTCCGTTACCTATGAGCTCACGGAAGAGGGGAAAAAGCTCACCGTCCCCCTGGAAGGGCTCTACCAGTGGGGAGAACAGCACCGCAGGAGACACCAGGAAAATTTAAAAAAATGACTTCCGCCCCCTATCGCTACGGCAGCCATTCGCTGCTGTGGCAGCAGATGGCTATGAGGTCCTGCATGGGCTGGGTCAGGTATTTATTTTGGTGGTATACCAGGCGGAACTGGCGCTTGAATTCGAGGCCCGGCATGGGGAGTTCGACGAGGCGGCCCGCTTTGATTTCGTCCTGCACCAGGCGGCGGGACAGGACGGATACGCCTAAGTTGGCCATGACCGCTTTCTTGATGGCCTCGGAGTTGTTGTAGACGCCGATGATGCGGCAGGTCAGGTGGTGGTCTTCCAGGACACGCTCGAAGAGGTCCCGCGTGCCGCTTCCCTGTTCGCGGACGAAGACAGGCATGCCGTCCAGGTCCTGCGGAGCCGTAATAGTCTTGTGGCTCCATTCGTTGTCCGGCGAAGCGATGAGAGTCAGATAATCCGTAATGATGGGACGGGATACGAGGTACGGTGACCGGACCCGCCCTTCGACGAGGGCCAGGTCCAATTTATCTTCCATCAGGAGCTGTTCCAGTTCCTCCGTATTGTGAATGGCCGACAGGATGTCCCATTCAGGATACGTCCGGCGGCAATGCGTCAGAAGTTCGACTAGGAAGATGTCGCCAATGGTGATGCTGACGCCCAGGCGGATTGGCAGCTGATGCTGCATGGCCGTCATGCTGTCTTCAGCCTGCTGACAGAGTGACAGGATCTGATAGGCATACTGTTTCAAGTTCTCTCCGGCTGGCGTCAGGAAGATATGCCGGCCCAGGCGTTCGAACAGGAGCAGGCCATAATGGGCTTCCATTTCATGGATAGCCTGGGTGACCGATGGCTGGCTGATATGGAGCTGCCTGGCGGCCCGGGTCATATTCAAGGTTTCGCAGACTGCCAGGAAAATGTGGAAATGGCGCAGCGTCATGAATTTCTCCTCCCTTAATTCATAGGTAAATACTTATGGCTTATATTATATCTTAGTATTTTACTTATGAAAAGGGACAGACTATACTGGATTCATCTCAAATTTCAGTATAGGAGTGACATTATCATGCATTTATCCACTATGATCGACTGGCGCCACGCCCTGCTCGGCGTCGTCCTGACCCTGGCTTGTTCCCTGGCCGGTCAGTCCTTAGCCTCCCTGCCGGGATTTTCCCTCATCGGCCATCTGGTCCTGGCCCTGCTGCTGGGCATGGCCATCCAGGTCTGCCGGCCGGTCACCCTGGCAGCCCGGGAAAGTACGGGCTTCATTGCCAATAAATTTCTCCGGGCCGGCATCATCCTCCTGGGCTTCAAGCTCAACCTCATCATCCTGGTCAGCGCCGGTATGAAGAGCCTCATCGCAGCCGTCTTCG
The DNA here is from genome assembly GCA_902464195.1 of uncultured Megasphaera sp. Classification (GTDB taxonomy): domain Bacteria; phylum Bacillota; class Negativicutes; order Veillonellales; family Megasphaeraceae; genus Megasphaera. Next base: position 1,638 of record CABQJB010000114.1, on the reverse strand, counting down.
TCGTGGCCATTATGATTCCCCTCAATTATGCCGTCGCCCGCATCCTGCGCGTCGACCACACGCTGGCCCTGCTCACGGCCTGTGGCTGCAGCATCTGCGGTGCCGCCGCCGTCATGGGCGTGTCGGGGACACTCAAGGCCAAAGCCGACCAGTCCGTCCTGGCCGTCGCTATCGTAGCTATCCTGGGTACGGTCTTCACGCTCATCGAAGTCTTCCTGCAGCCCTTCCTGGGCTTTACGGACGGGCAGTTCGGCGTCATGGCCGGCCTCAGTCTCCATGAAATCGCCCATGCCGTCGCCGCCGGCGGCAGTGCCGGCCCAGTTGGGACAGACAGCGCCATCATCACCAAATTGTCCCGCGTCCTGCTCCTGGCCCCGGTCGCCATCATCCTGGGTATCGGCGAAGCCTGGCGCCAGCGCCGCCAATCGGAAGATACGAACCAGAAGCTCAAGGTCCCCATCCCGTGGTTCATGGGCGGCTTCATTGCAGCCAGCGCCATCGGCTCCTATATCCCGGCCATCGGATTCGCCGTCCCCATGCTGGTCAAGGCCGCTTACCTCATCCTGGGCATGGCCATGGCCGCCCTGGGCCTGAACGTCAACTTCGCCGTCATCGCCAAAGAAGGCACCCGCCCCATGGGCGGCGCCCTCTTCTGCTCCTTCGTCCTCTTAGGACTGGCCTGGTTCATCGTTCGCACGTGGTTTTAGAAAATGCCAAAAGGGCCTGTCGCACACGCGACAGGCCCTTTTTGTATCAAATATCAAGCCTTGAACGTATTTCCTGGTCCAAGTCCTGCAGCAAATCGACGTAGTCTTCTTTGATGTGGCGGTAGATGTCTTGGGCCGTCTCTTCGTTATAGGTATGGGAAGAGAGGTTGCGTTTGACCTGCATGTCCAGCCATTTTTCCGCATCGCCGATGAGGTGTTGTTTCCAGGCCTCGCGGATGCTGCTGCGCGGGCTGGTCGCTTCGATACCTTCGTATTCCAGGACGGCTTTCATCAGTTTCCAGGCCAGTTCAAAGGTAAATTCAAAACGTTGGATGGTCGCATCGAGATAGAGGTCATCTTCGTCCAAGGTTTTCGTCAGGGCGATTTCCAAGCGGTGCAGTGCTTTGTGGTAGTCTTCCCACTTCAGCAGTAATTGTTCTTTCGTCATCATCCATTCTCCTTTGCCGTCGACAGCCCAGAGCAGTTTCCCTTCCCTGTCGATGGCGTCTTTCAATTTCTGATTCGGCTGACGCCGGTAATCAATGAGATCAAAAGTAAAGGGCAGCTGGCTCTGGTCGAAATCGAGCTGCAGCGGCGTCACCAGATTTTCCGTACTAGCAATGGCCAGGTCCACATCGGAAACGGGTTTATAATCGCCGCGGGCCCGCGACCCGAAGAGTTTCACCCAGTCGATCCGCTTGCCATAGCGAGACAAAATAGCAAAGATCTGCCGCCACTGCCTGACACTCAATCCGTACATAGTACTCCTCCTTTGGGACGGCTCCTGCTTAACCTCTCCGGCCCTGCGGGCCACCTCCCCTATGAAGGGAGGCTTGGGCGGGCGCCCCTACGATTGGCAGGCGTCCTGCGAACAGCGGCCTGCGGCCTGCGGGCCGCCCTTTGGGCGGCCCCTACGATTGGCACTTCGGGC
>CABQJB010000113.1 GCA_902464195.1 uncultured Megasphaera sp. | reverse complement strand
TAGCCACTAACCACTAGCCACTAACCACTAACCACTAGCCACTAACTGCTAGCCACTAGCCACTAACCACTTAAAAAGGCTTGTCGCATATGCGACAAGCCTTTTTTCCTATACGTTGAAACGGAAGTACGTGACGTCTCCGTCTTGCATGATGTAATTTTTTCCTTCCAGACGGACCAGGCCTTTTTCTTTGGCAGCCTGTTCGCTGCCGCAGGCGATGAGGTCGTCGTAGGACACGATTTCAGCGCGGATGAAGCCGCGTTCGATATCGGTGTGGATCTTGCCGGCTGCTTTCTGGGCTTTCGTGCCGTTGACGATGGTCCAGGCGCGGACTTCGTCAGCACCGGCGGTGAAGAAGTTGATCAGGCCCAAGAGGGAATAGCTGGCTTTGATCAGCTTGTCCAGGCCCGATTCGGGCAGGCCCAGTTCTTCCAGGAAGACTTCGGCTTCGTCGTCGGGCAGTTCGGCGATTTCGGCTTCAATCTTGGCCGAGACGGCGACGACCTGGGCGCCTTCCTTGGCGGCATATTCTTCGACGCGTTTGACGTTGGGGTTGGCGTCGGGATTGCCTGCTTCATCTTCGGCGACGTTGGCGATGTAGATGATCGGCTTCAAGGTCAGGAGATTGAGGTCTTTGACCTGGGGCAGTTCATCTTTGGTCAGGCCGGCTTTGCGGGCCGGTTCGCCTTCTTCCAGGCAGGCCAGGACTTTTTTCAGGACTGCGTATTCGACTTTGGCTTCCTTGTCGCCGCACTGAGCGACTTTGGCGATGCGGTCAGCCCGTTTCTGTGCCGATTCCAGGTCGGCCAGGCAGAGTTCCGTGTTGATCGTTTTGATGTCGCGGATCGGGTCGATGGAGCCGTCGACGTGGGTGATGTTCGAGTCTTCGAAGCAGCGGACGACTTCGGCGATGGCATCGGTTTCCCGGATGTGGCTGAGGAATTTATTGCCCAGGCCTTCGCCTTTGGATGCACCGGCGACGAGGCCGGCGATGTCGACGAAGCGCATGACAGCAGGGATTGTTTTTTTCGGTTTATACATGTCGGTCAGGACCTGGATGCGTTTATCCGGGACTTCTACGACACCGACATTCGGTTCAATCGTGCAGAAGGGGTAGTTTGCCGCTTCTGCGCCGGCCTTGGTAATCGCGTTGAACAGCGTGCTCTTACCGACATTCGGCAGGCCGACGATGCCTACTTCCAGATTGGTACTCAATGGTTAAACCACCTTTATTTGAATAATTTTAAATCAGCAATGCGTTTGACGGCTTCGACCGTATTTTCTTTGGTACCGAAAGCGGTCAGGCGGAGATAGCCTTCGCCGTGGGGGCCAAAGCCGGCACCCGGTGTCGTGACGACGTGGGCTTTTTCCAGGAGCAGGTCGAAGAAATCCCAGCTCTTCATGCCGTTCGGCGTCTGTACCCAGGCATACGGCGAGTTGGTAGCGCCATAGACGGTGAAGCCGGCTTCGGTCAGGCCGTCGCGGATGATGTGGGCGTTTTCCATGTAGTATTTGACGTCAGCCAGGCACTGTTTCTGACCTTCCGGGCTGTAGTAGGCTTCAGCTGCGCGCTGGACGATATACGGCGTGCCGTTGAAGAAGGTGCACTGACGGCGGTTCCACAGGGGATTGAGTTCGACAGCTGTGCCGTCTTTTTTGTAAGCGACGCAGGCATGGGGGACGACGACGTACGAGCAGCGCGTACCCGTGAAACCAGCGCATTTGGAATACGAACGGAGTTCGATGGCGATTTCTTTAGCGCCTTCGATTTCAAAGATGCTGTGGGGGACGTCCGGTTCGGTGATGTACGTTTCATAAGCCGAATCGTAGATGATGATGAAGTTGTTTTCTTTAGCAGCCTTGACCCAGTTGGTCAATTCTTCTTTGCTCATGGCCGTGCCGGTCGGGTTGGACGGGTTGCAGAGGTAGACGATGTCGACTTTTTCCTTCGGCGGTTCTGCCTTGAAGCCGTTTTCCGGTGTGCACGGGAGATAGACGACGCCGTCGTAGATGCCTTTTTCGGCATTCCAGTCGCCTGTGTGGCCGAACATGACGTTCGAGTCGAGGTAGACCGGATAGACCGGATCGGCTACGGCGAATTTAAGGTCGTCGCCGAAGATTTCCTGGATGCAGGCGACGTCGGTCTTGGCGCCGTCACCGACGAAGACTTCGTCTAATTCGAGGTCGATGCCGCGGGTCTTGTAGTCGCCATCGATGATAGCCTGGCGGAGGAAATCATAGCCCTGTTCCGGACCGTAGCCGCGGAAGGTTTCAGCTTTACCCATTTCGTCGACGGCTTTGTGCATAGCGTCGATGATAGCCGGGGCCAGGGGACGGGTGACGTCGCCGATGCCGAGGCGGATGATATTGGCTTCCGGATGTGCTTTGGAATAAGCTTCAACTTTTTTTGCAATGGTAGCAAAAAGGTAGTTGCCGGGGAGTTTTAAGTAGTTTTCATTTACATGAGCCATAAAGGGACCTCCTTGTATTGCTTAGCATAGTAATCTATTGACAAACTCTATTTTACTACATTATATGGGCCTTGGAAAGATACAGGGGCGCTGGCAGGCATGATAAAATAAAATCGCCGTCATTCATGATAGTGATTGAATGGCGGCGGTTTTTGCCGTATAATGAAAACTGTATCGGGAATTTTTAGGTCAAACATATCAGGGAGGTTTGATTGACTTATGGATTATCAAGGTAAGAAATGCCTCATTGCATATTTTTCTCACGCCGGCATGAACTATGTCAGCGGCAAGATCGTCGACCTGCCCGTAGGCAATACGGAACGGGCAGCCCAGATGCTGCGCCTGTTCACGGGCGGCGACCTCTTCCATATCCGAACGGCTTCGGTCTATCCCAATGACTATCAGGAAGTCGTCAAGATCGCCAGGAAAGAAAAGGCCGACAATGCCCGGCCGGCCCTGGAAAAGGATATTCCCAGCATCGACGACTACGACGTCATCTTTTTAGGTTATCCCAACTGGTGCGGCACCATGCCCATGGCTTTGTGGACGTTCCTGGAAAACCATGACTTTTCCGGCAAGACGATTTATCCCTTCTGCACCCACGAAGGCAGCGGCGTCGGCCACAGCCTGGAAGACATCCATGCCCTCTGCCCGGATGCCAAACTCGGCAAGAGCCTGGCCCTCCTGGGAACGACCATCGAAGATGCCGAAGACGACATCCGCCGCTGGCTGAGAGATTAGGGGTTCGTGGCTAGTGGCTAGTGGCTAGTGGTTCGTGGCTAGTGGTTCGTGGCTAGTGGTTCGTAGGGACGGCCCGCCGATTGCAGAGCGCCAAGCCTCCCCTGATAGGGGAGGTGGCCCAATGGGCCGGAGAGGTTGAATTTCCAGACTCGCCTATAAGAATCCCATAAACCGTACGACGATTCAAAAGCAACCTCTCAGTCAGCTGCGCTGACAGCTCTCCTAGCAGGAGAGCCGGGACGCCCGCTACAGCTGTCCGTTCTGGCAACCGTCCTGTGCCTTCCGAGGGTCGGCACCTGACGGGCCAAAAAGGCTTTGGGCGTCCCCTACGAACAACTAACAACTAGCCACTAACAACTTGAAAGGAGCTGTCGCGATGCGACAGCTCCTTTTTTTATTCATACCGCAAGGCTTCGATGGGGTCGAGTTTGGCTGCTTTCCGGGCCGGGTAGATGCCGAAGAAGAGGCCGATGCCGACGGAGAAGCTGAAGGAGATGATGATCGGTGCCGCCGTGATGACTGTCTGGAAGAGGCCCGACTTGGCGATAGCCAGGGCGATGCCGACGCCGCAGGCGATGCCCAGGAGGCCGCCGATGACGCCGATGACGACAGATTCGATGAGGAACTGCATCATGATGTTCTGGAAGGTCGCTCCCAGGGCTTTACGGATGCCGATTTCCCGCGTCCGTTCGGTGACGGAGACCATCATGATGTTCATGATGCCGATGCCGCCGACGATGAGCGAGATGGCGGCGATACTGCCCAAAAAGAGGGTCAGCATGGTCGTCGTGCTGGTCATGGTTTCCATGAGGCTCGTCAGGTTGCGGACGTTGAAGTCGTCTTCCTTGCCGTTCATGATGTGATGGCGCTGGCGCAGCAGTGTTTCGACTTCGGACTGGACCTGCTCGATTTTATCGGCACTGGAGACCTGGATGTTGATGGAGCGGACGTAGGTGATGCCCATGAGGCGTTCCTGGGCCGTCGTCAGGGGGACGATGACGATATCGTCCTGGTCCTGGCCCATGGAAGACTGGCCCTTGCTTTCCAGGACGCCGATGATCTTGTACGGCTGGTTGTTGATGCGGATGTTCTTGCCGACCGGGTTGCTTTCGTCAAAGAGGTTGGACGCGACGGTCGGACCGATGACGGCGACGCGGTTGCGCGAGTTGAGGTCGCTCTGGGTGATGAAGGAACCCGACTGAACGACGAGGGACCGGATATGCAGGTATTCCGGCGTGACGCCGTAGACCGATGTATTCCAGTTCTGGTTGCCGTTGACGATCTGGTAGGAACTGTTGACTGTCGGCGATACGTAGTCGATGTTCTTGATCTTGTTCTTGATGGCCGTCGCGTCGTCGTATTTTAATTTCTGGTTCGACCCGGCGGCTGAGCGGACGCCGCCCTGATTGGTCGAGCCAGGCATGACGATGAGCATGTTGCTGCCCAGGCTGGCGATGGAGTTGGTGACGTTCTGCTTGACGCCCATGCCGATGGAAATCATGGCGATGACGGCGCCGACGCCGATGATGATGCCCAGCATGGTCAGGATAGAGCGCAGTTTGTTGGATAACAGGGCCGTGACGGCAATCTGTACGCTTTCACTAAATAACATCCATGACGACCCCCCTTCCGGCGTCTTTGGTAATCATCCCGTCCGAGAGCAGGAGCTGGCGGTTGGCACAGGCGGCGATTTCCGGTTCGTGCGTGACCAGGATGATGGTCTTGTGCTCTTCGTGGAGTGCCTCGAAGAGGCGCATGATATCTTTCGTCGATTTCGTGTCCAAGTTGCCCGTCGGTTCGTCGGCCATGATGATGTGCGGGTTGTTGACCAGGGCCCGGGCGATGGCAACGCGCTGGCGCTGGCCGCCGGACAGTTCATTCGGCTTGTGGTGGGCCCATGTTTCCAGGCCGACGGATTTCAGCTTTTCCATGGCCCGTTCTGCCCGCTCCTTGCGGCCGACGCCGGCGTAGACCAGGGGCAGGGCGACGTTGTCCAGGGCGGAAATGCGGGACAAGAGGTTGAAGTTCTGGAAGACGAAGCCGATGTGCTGGTTGCGGACGACGGCCAGTTCATCGTCACTGAGGTGGGCGACTTCCTTGCCGCCGAGTTTGTACGAGCCCGACGTGGGCCGGTCCAGGCAGCCCAGGATGTTCATGAGCGTTGATTTCCCGGAGCCCGACGGCCCCATGAGAGCGGCAAATTCGCCTTCTTCGATGTTCAAGGTAATGCCTGCCAGGGCGGCGAAATCTTCGCCGCCGATATGGTAGATCTTTTTGATATCTTTCAATTCGATGACATGCTTCATAGTGAGGCTTCCTTTACATGGGCGGCGGGCCTTGGCGCCGGTTACTGTTCGATGACGACGAGGACTTGCTGGATGCCGTATAGGCGATGGAAACCTTGTCGCCCTGGGTCAGGCCTGAAAGGATTTCCACGTATTCATCGCTGTAGATGCCCGTCGTGACCGGGACCTGTTCGGTCTGACCATTGGCATCGACGCGGATGACGTAGGAGCCGGAATCGTTGGTCTTCAAAGCGGCGATGGGGACGACGAGGGCATCGTCTTTTTGCGAGGTCGTAATGTCGACGCGGGCCGTCATGCCCAGCTTCAGAACGTCGTCCGGATCGTCGACGTCGAGGGTGACGTAGTAGTAGATGACACTGGCCGAGGAACTCGATGAAGAACTGGACGTTGTGCTCGTACCGTTCGTGTCCCACGTGTTGCTCGTATCGGTCTTGGCGATTTTTGAGACGTGAGCCGTAAAGGTACGGTCCGTAAAGGCATCGACCGTGAAGGTTGCATCCTGGCCGATTTGAATCTTGCCGATATCCGTTTCATCGACTTTAGCCAGGATCTGCTTGGTCGACGTGTCGGCAATACGCATGATGACTGTCGGGTTGCTGTTGCCCTGGACGGCCATGGTGCCGACGGTTTTCGGTTCACCGACGACGACGCCGTCCATCGGCGCTGTGATGACCGTTTCGGCGACGTCCGATTCGGCCTGGGCTAAGGTACTGACGGCTGTGTCATAGTTGAATTTGGCCGTATCCAGGTCCTGTTTGGTGCCGGCGCCGAGGTCGTAGAGCTTCTGGGCGCGTTCGTATTCGACCTGGGTATTGGTGACTTTATACTGAGCCTGGTCGCGCTTGGCTTCATAGTCCTTGCCATCGAGCATGGCGACAGTCTGGCCGGCTGTGACCGTGTCATTTTCCTTGACCAGGACCTGGCTGATGCGGGCCGTGATCTTCGGTGAGACTTCGACGGAATCGACAGGGCTGATGGTTCCCGTCGCGGAAACCGTCGAGCGCAGGTCTTTGCGGACGACGTCGGCCGTTTCGATAGCCTTGGCCTGCTTCGCCGTTTGCTGGGACTGGTAATATGTATAGCCGCCAAAGGCACAGGCAGCCAGGATGACAGCGGCAATGGCGATTTTCAGGCGCTTGTCAATTTTCATGGTATCACTCCAAACGTATAAATTTAAAAAAAAGACTATATAGTTA
>CABQJB010000112.1 GCA_902464195.1 uncultured Megasphaera sp. | reverse complement strand
TTACAAGAAACTGTTTTAATGGTTCGTGGCTCGTGGCTAGTGGTTCGTCGCAGGGGCCGCACGTGGGCGGCCCGTCTCGGGCCATGTGGGAATCCCGGGAGAGCTATTAGCCGCTAACTGCTAAAAAAGGCGCTGTCGCATCGCAACAGCGCCTTTTTTTGTAGGGGCTCGCACGTGGCGAGCCCGACGGTATATGTTGGATTTTGTTATGGCTTACTTGTGTGAGCGGGCGCCCCACGTGGCGCCCCTACGGGCTTTACAAATTAGAACCAGACGGCCTGGTCGCCGGCTTTTACGTTGCCGTCGGCTGCCAGATGGACTTCCTGACCGTCTTCTAGGTCGGTGAAGATGCACAGGCAGGCGTCAGACGGGGCGTTGGCTTTAATGAATTCGTCGTCGAATTCCATCAGTTTATCGCCTTTCTTGACTTCCTGGCCGTTTTCGACGAAGACGTTGAAGCCTTTGCCTTCGAGTTTGACCGTGTCGATGCCGATGTGCAGGAGGTATTCTACGCCGTCTGCCGTGGTCATGCCGATGGCGTGTTTCGTATCGAAGACGAAGGTGACGGTCCCGTCTTCCGGCGCATAGACCGTGCCGTCTGTCGGGTAGACGAAGAAACCGTCGCCTGTCATCTTGCCGGCAAAGGCTTCATCCGGGGCTTCCGTAATGGGATGGAGACTGCCGGTGAAGGGCGAATTGAAGTAATGCTTTTCAGCGGCTGTTTCCGGTTCAGCCGCTGTTTCCTGGGCTTTCGGCGCTTCTTCAGCCGGAGCGGCCTCCGCTTCCGGTGCGGCTTCGATGGGGCCGTCGGCCGGATTGGTTGCCAGATAGCTTTCCAGGTTGGCCTTGATGACGGCAACTTGCGGGCCGTAGACGACCTGGACGCCCTGGCCTTTTTTGATGACGCCTACCGCGCCGGTCGCTTTCAGGGCTGCATCGTTGACTAAATCCGAATCGGCCACGGAGCAGCGCAGGCGCGTAGCGCAGCAGTCGACAGAAGTGATATTCTTGGTACCGCCCAGGGCGCGGGTGATGGCCTGACTGACGACGTCCGTAGCCGCATCGCCGTCGCCGGTTTTGGCTGCGGCATCACGGGCTTTGACGTCGGCTTTGGTATAAAGTTTCGTTTCCACGTCGTCGTCTTCACGGCCCGGCGTCTTGAGGTCGAATTTCTTGATGAGGAACGTGAAGATGAAGTAATAGAGGAAGAAGTAGATGATGCCGACGGGGATGATGTACATCCAGTTGGTCTTGGCTTCGCCCTGCAGGATACCGAAGATGAACAGGTCCAGGAGGCCGCCAGAGAAGGTCAGGCCGACGGCGATGTTCAGCATGTGGGCGATCATGTAAGCCGCACCGGCCAGGACGACCTGGACGTAGAAGAGCATCGGTGCGACGAAGAGGAAGGAAAATTCAATCGGTTCGGTGATGCCCGTGAACATGGACGTCAGGGCTGCCGATAAGAGCAGGCCGCCGGCAACTTTGCGCTTTTCCGGTTTGGCCGTGCGGTACATGGCCAGGGCGGCGCCGGGCAGGCCGAAGATCATGAAGATGAATTCACCCGAGAAGTACCGGGTCGCATCGGCACTGAAGTGGGTGACGTTAGGCGAAGCGAGCTGAGCGAAGAAGATGTTCTGGCCGCCCTGGACGAGGTTGCCGTCGATCATCATCGAGCCGCCGACGCCGGTCTGCCAGAAGGGCAGGTAGAAGACGTGATGCAGGCCGAAGGGGATGAGGGCCCGTTTGATGATGCCGAAAATCAAGGTGCCGATGTAGCCCGTCCCCGTGACCAGACCGCCGAGGGCGAAGATGCCATTTTGGACGATTGGCCAGACGAAATACATGGCAATGCCGACGAACATGTAGACGACGGTGGAAATGATGGGGATGAAGCGCGACCCGCCGAAGAAGGACAGGGCATTGGGGAGTACGATTTTATGATAGCGGTTGTGCAGGTAGGCGACGCCGATGCCGACGATGATACCGCCGAAGACGCCTTCCTGGAGGGACATGATGCCGCAGACATTGGCAATCGTGCCTTCCAGGACATCGGGAGATACCGTGTTATTGGCCAATACTTTGCCGGTCAGTTTGAGGACGGCGTTGGTCGAGGCGTGCATGACAAAAAAAGCAATCATGGCCGATAAGGCGGCGACTTCTTTTTCCTGCTTGGCCATGCCGATGGCGACGCCGACGGCGAAGATGATGGGCAGGTTACCGAAAATGATGTTGCCGGCATCGCTCATAATAGTGAGTAGTGAATGGAGCAGTGTGCCATTTCCCAGGATGCTTTCCAATCCATAAGTTTGGATGGTCGTCGCATTCGTGAAAGAAGCACCAATGCCGAGGAGTAAACCGGCAATCGGCAGGATGGCGACAGGCAACATGAAACTGCGGCCGACAGCCTGCAAGATGGAAAAGACTTGGTCTTTCATAGAAATCCTCCTTTTAACATAGGAATATATAAGTATGAGATAGTACGTTCCTATTTTAACATACCCTAGGCAAATGAGAAGGATGAGAATTACGTCCAATCGTACCTATCTCGCATATATACTTGATAAAAAGTAAACGCAAGTCGTTCATCGTTCGTCGTCGAAACACCAGCTCTTTTAAGCCGGCAGCAGCTAGCAGTTAGCGGTTCGGGGCTAGGGGTTAGCAGTTAGGGGCTAGTGAATGTTTTTAAATTTAAGGCCATACGCTAACAACTAGCTGCTAACCCCTAACAACTCAAAAGGGCTTGTCGTCGTGCGACAAGCCCTTTTACTAAGAGGAGAATGAATGTGAAGTTGTTTTCTGATTTTATGCTTTGGCAGCGGCTTCGCCCAATTCTTTGCATTCCGGCGCGTTATCTGGCGTTTCGTTGACGATGGCCGTGCCGATGACGGTAGCACCGGCGTCTTCTGTACGCTGTTTCCATGCGTCCATCCATTCGCCGGAGCCCCAGCCGTAAGAGCCAAAGAGGCCGACTTTCTTGCCCTTCAATTTCGGAGCCAAGTCAGTGAAGAACGGTTCGACGACAGAGTCTTCGAGTTCTTCCGAACCCATGGCCGGGCAGCCGAGCAGGATGACGTCTTTGCTGGCGACGTCATTGACATTTGTATCTTCAAAGCGGACTGATTCCACGTCAGCACCGGCAGCCTTGACGGCAGCTTCGATTTCGTTAGCCATTGCTTCTGTATTACCTGTACCACTCCAATAAACGATTTCTACCATGATGAATCCTCCTTATGCTACAATGAGCGAGTCTAATGTTGTCCCAACGGCAAAGCGATTCAAGTAGTCCTGCCGGCAGCACATATAGCGGTGGAAAGTACGGGCGGCAGCATGAGCGTCGCCGTATACCTTCCATTCGCCACAGAGCTTGGCGTGGTTTCCCTTGTTGGCGATGAAACCGCACACGTCCTCCAGGGGATAACCGAGGAAAATGCCCGATTCATGAGGGAAACAGCCGCCTTCTGCAAAGCGTGCGGCAAGACGGTCCAGCAGGGCAGATACGTCCCGGCAGTCTTGATACCCGAATTGCTGCAAGAATGAAGAAATGTCCCGTCGCTGTACATAATCCCAGACCCTGGCCGGTCGGTATACATACAGCAGGGTGCGTTTGGGACAGGCATACAAGATGCGGAAATACAAGCCTTTTGCATTGTATTTATGATTATATTTTTCAATTATATCATCATACGTGCAGCCGCCAGCCAAGCGGGGAAGACAGAGAAGGGATGCCTGTTTAAGCCCTGCTAAGGTCGGTGAACAGTGGGTTATTAAGACGAAATCCAGGTTCATATCCGTTTGCCGCTCCTTTCGCTTTGATACTGTAAGTATAATTTATTTGAAAGTGATTGTCAATACTAATGTGATAATTAATTTCAAATAATACATGGGGCTTGCCAAGTATAGTATAATAAAAGTAGTATGAAGCATATTCAGAGGGGGGATTGGATGGAAACTGCTTATGATACGAATCATTGTTTCGGCTGTGGCCGCGATAACCCGATCGGCCTGAAGCTGGACATGAAGATGGAAGGCGATCACTGCGTAGCTTATTTTACGCCCAAGGCAGAGCATGAAAGCTATGGCGACCGCATGCATGGCGGCTTGACGAGCACGCTGCTGGATGAAGTCATGGGAGATTATGTGTTCCGCATCGCTGGAAAACCGGCCTATACGGCGCGGCTGGAAATCCGGTTCCGCAGTGCCATACGCATCGGCGAGACGGTCAAGGTCGAAGGCTGGCCGGAAGTCCACCGCGGCCGTCTGTTCATCATGAAAGGAAAGATTACCCATGCTGACGGCACGCCGGCTGCCGAAGCGAAAGCGGAAATGATGCTGGCTAAATAAAGGAGGAGTTACTATGGATAGAAGCGATATGATGCACCGCATGTATGATATTAAAGGGCCTTTAGTGGCCAAAAAGTTTGCAGCCCGCGGCTTTGAAGCCGTCTACTGTCCGACAAAGGAAGAAGCCTTGAAACTGGCCATCTCTTATATCCCGGAAACGGATGTCGTGTCCTGGGGGGGCTCGGTATCCATCAATGAAATCGGCCTGCGTCCTTATGTACTGGAACACAATAAGGTCATCGACCGCGATTCGGCCAAGACACCGGAAGAACGAGTCGAACTGATGCGCAAGGCCCTGCTCTGTGACACCTTCCTCATGGGAGCCAACGCAGCCGTCCAGGACGGCCAGCTCATCAATATCGATGGCAACGGCAACCGCGTCGCCGCTCTTTGCTATGGGCCAAAACAGGTCATCGCCATCGTCGGCATGAATAAGGTTGTCCCGACAGTCGAAGCCGGCATCGAACGGGTGCATACTGTAGCGTCGCCGCAGAATATCGGCCGTTTCCCCGGTGTCGGTACGCCTTGCGCCAAAACGGGCATGTGTGCGCACTGCATTCGGCCGGACAGCGTCTGTGCCCAAGTCGTCCGGACGCGTATCTGCAAGCCCCAGGGCCGCATCAAGGTCATCCTGGTCGGAGAAAATTTGGGCTTTTAGTCCTGAAAAGAGAGGTATTTTATTATGAGAACTGGAACGGGCGTCGTCGAAGAAATCTGCCCGAATGGCCTGGCCAAGATCCAGACCAACCGCAATAATCTATATTCACCGTGCAGCGACAGCATGTGCGCGGATAACGTCGTCATCGACGCTGTGAACCCCATCGGGGCCAAAAAGGGACAATATGTACAGTTCAACATCCCTGATGCCGGCATGGGCGTCAAAGGCATCATCTGCTTCGGTGTCCCCCTGCTGCTCATCATCGTCTGCGGCGTCGCAGGCTACCTGCTGGGAGAATCATGGCAGGTCAAACCGGAAATGACGGCCTTTGCCGGCATGGTCATAGGCGGCATCATCGGCTGCCTGGTCCTGAAAGGCTATGAAAAGAAAATCAACAACAACCAGACTAAAGCCGAAATCACGGGAATCATCAGTTAAAGGACTGTAGGTTCGTAGGGGCTCGCACGTGGCGAGCCCGCCAGGTATATGTAAGAATCCCGTGAACGATTGGCATGAGCGGGCGCCCCACGTGGCGCCCCTACAGAAAAAGGCTTGTCGCACGTGCGACAAGCCTTTTTTTTATACAATATCGATTTGGCAGGCTTTCATGGCCTGTAATGCTCTTTCGTGGTTTTCTGGTGTCGAACCGGCACAGCAGGTGCTGTCGACGATGATTTCCTTTTCCGGGTAGAAGGCTTTGAGCAGCATGGCATTGGCGATGACGCAAATGTCTGTGCACAAGCCCATCAATACCAGCCGGTCGTAGTCGCGTACTTCATCGACCAGGGCCGGACAGCCAAAGGATGGCTTTTCCAGGATGGTGGCCCACATGGTGTACGGCAGGAGCTGTTTGCAGATGCGCCAGCCCCGCGTGTCTTTCAGGCAGTGTGGAACGGGAAGTTTCCGGCCTTCCTGGGTTTCGCTGTAGGCCTCGTCGTGGGTGTCCTGGGTGAAGATCAGGTCCGTTTCCTGGTCGGCATCCTTTTTGCTGGCCACGATCTTGGCCTCGATGCGGGGGACGACGGCTTGAGCCTGAGCGCTTCCCAGGGCGCCGTCGATGAAATCATTCTGCATATCGATGATGATATAAGCCTGGGTCATTACGGTCATCCCTTCTCTTTAGGCACGCAATTCTTTTAAATATCCCGGTACGTCCGGGCAGGTCATGAGGCCCGACATGAGGGCGACGCCTTTGATGGGGACGTCCTGGAGCTGAGAGATGGTCTTCGGCGTAACGCCGCCTAAGGCATAGACCGGAATCTTGACGGCCTTGCAGATGGCTTTGACCGTGTCGACGCCGATAGGCGGATCCGACGGCTTGCAGGCTGTCGGGAAGACGTGGCTGGCCATGAGGTACGTAGCGCCGAGCTGTTCGGCTTTGACGGCTTCTTCGACGGTGTGTACGGAGACGCCGAGGGTCGTCATGTAATAGAGCAGGGACGAATGGGTTTCCAAATAAGGCAGAGAGCACTGGAAACGGGGAATATGAAGACGGATAGCAGCCTTTCCGAAATGCTGGAGGATACACGTCTTCTGATGGATGCTGCACAGGCGCAGGGCCCGTTTGGCATAGTCCGTGTATTCTTCTTCAGAAAGGTTTTTTTCACGAAGGACGATGAAATCTACATCGGATGCGGCGATTTGCTCGAGCTGATCCCAGTAGTTCGTCGAAGCCAATTCGTGATTTGTAATTGCAGCTACTTTTAACACGATTTATCACCTGAATATTAGAGTATTTTATATATATAAC
>CABQJB010000111.1 GCA_902464195.1 uncultured Megasphaera sp. | reverse complement strand
TGACAGCTCCCCTATAAGGGCTAGCCACTAGCCACTAGCCACTAGCCACTAGCCTATTTTACAACAGCATTGTTGATGATGGCGAGGAAGTCGTCGGCTTTGAGGCTGGCGCCGCCTACGAGGCCGCCGTCGATGTCGGCAGAGCCCGTGAGTTCAGCGACGTTGCCGCCTTTGACGCTGCCACCGTAGAGGATGGAAACGTCTTCAGCCGTAGCTGCGTCATAGAGGGCAGCCAGTTTCTTGCGGATGATAGCGCAGACTTCTTCTGCCTGAGCAGCGCTGGCCGTCTTGCCCGTGCCGATAGCCCAGATTGGTTCATAGGCAATGACGACTTTCTTGACGTCTGCTGCCGTCAGGCCTTCCAAGGCTTTTTCAATCTGGCCTTCGATCCAGGACTGCATGATGCCCTGTTCGCGCTGTTCCAGCGTTTCGCCGCAGCAGACAATCGGCGTCAGGTTATGAGCCAAGGCAGCTTTGGTCTTCTTGTTGACCGTTTCGTCCGTTTCATTGA
Source organism: uncultured Megasphaera sp. (assembly GCA_902464195.1). GTDB lineage: Bacteria > Bacillota > Negativicutes > Veillonellales > Megasphaeraceae > Megasphaera. Next base: position 6,256 of record CABQJB010000111.1, on the reverse strand, counting down.
AGTACGTCCGGCGTTCGGAATGGCCGAGGATGACATGGGTGACACCGATGTCGACGAGCATAGCCGGCGAAACTTCGCCCGTGAAAGCGCCTTTTTCTTCCCAGTGCATGTTCTGGGCAGCGACGTGGATCGGCGTGCCTTTGGTCATTTCTACGGCCATGGGGAGATACGGGAAGACCGGAGCGATGATGACTTCCGGTTTTACGTCCTGCGGGACTTTGGCGACGAGGCCCTGGATTGTTTCTTTAGCGTCGGCACCGAGATGGTTCATTTTCCAGTTGCCGGCAATGATGGTTTTACGCATAATGAGTTTCCTCCTTTAAAGGTGAATGATTATTTATCGCTCAGGGATACGACACCCGGGAGCTGTTTGCCTTCGAGGTATTCCAGGGAAGCACCGCCGCCCGTGGAGATGTGGCTGATTTTGTCGGCCAGGCCGGTCTTGTTGACAGCCGAGACGGAGTCACCGCCGCCGACGATAGAAACGGCATCGGAATCAGCAACGGCTTTGGCGACTGCTTCCGTACCTTTGGCATAGTTTTCCATTTCAAATACGCCCATAGGCCCATTCCAGACGATGAGTTTCATCGGAGCCAGTTTTTTGGCGAAGAGTTCCTGTGTCTTCGTGCCGACGTCGAGGATCATCCAATCAGCCGGGACGGCATCGACGGGAACGACTTTGTGATCAGCATCGTTCTTGAATTCGGCAGCAACCATGACGTCGACCGGCAGGAGCAGTTTCGTTCCCTGTTCCTCAGCCTGGTTGATGAGCTGTTTAGCCAAATCGATCTTGTCGGCTTCGACGAGAGATTTGCCGATGCCATAACCCTGGGCAGCCAGGAAGGTGTTGGCCATGCCGCCGCCGATGATCATGAGGTCGACTTTCGGCAGGAGGTTGGAAATGACTTCGATTTTGTCGGAAACTTTAGCGCCACCGATGATAGCTGCAAAGGGATGAGCCGGATTATCGACAGCACCGCCGATGAAACGGATTTCTTTTTCCAGGAGGAAGCCGGCAGCCATGGGCAGGAATTTCGTGATGCCAGCGACGGAGGCATGGGCGCGGTGGCAGCAGCCGAAAGCATCATTGATGCCGACTTCAGCCAGGGAAGCGAGCTGGCGGGCGAAATCTTCGCCGTTCTTTTCTTCTTCTTTATGGAAACGGAGGTTTTCCAGGAGCAGGACTTCACCCGGTTTAAGGGCGTCAGCCATAGCTTTCGTTTCTGCGCCGACGCAGTCCGGAGCGAATTTGACGTCAATGCCGAGGAGTTCCGACAGGCGTTTAGCGACTGGTTTCAGGGAATACTTTTCGACGACCTGTCCCTTCGGGCGGCCGAGATGGCTGGCCAGGATAACAGCTGCCTTGTGGTCGAGCAGGTATTTGATGGTCGGCAGCGTCTTCTGGATACGCGTGTCGTCTGTGATGTGGCAGTTTTCGTCAAGGGGGACGTTGAAGTCGGCGCGGACAAAGACGCGTTTGTTTTCGACGTTTACATCAGTGATTGTTTTTTTCATGAAAGGTTCCTCCTCCAATTAAAGCAGTTGTATGATTTTTTCAGCCGCACCTTCATCGGTGACCAGCGTGCCCGTATGGCAGGCCCGCATGACGCCGACGATGGCTTCTGCCTTGCTGGCGCCACCGGCTACGGCGATGACGTGCGGATGATATTTGATTTCCCGTAATGAAATCCCTACATTATTCGTACCATATAAAATCTTGCCGTCCAGGCCGCAATAGCAGCCCAGCGATTCGCCACAGGCTCCGAGACTGTGCAGGGCATCGCGCTGGAGCGTCGTCATGCCCCGCTTGCGGGCCATGCGGTCAGCCCGGCCGATGCCGAAGATGACGACCTGGGCCCGGGCGGTCATGGCCACATTTTCCTGGGTCTGACGGTCGGCTTTGAGCATCATCTGCAGCGCCGAGTCACTCAGGCCTTCGGGGATGTGGATCATGCGGTACGAACTGTGGGTCTTGGCCGCAATGTTAGCGGCAATATAGTTGGCCTGGACTTCGACGTGGTTCCCCATGCTGCCACGGGCCGGCAGGATGGTCACATTGGCCAGACATTCCGGCAGCATGCGGGCCACTTCGGCCATGGTCGAACCGCCGCTGATGGCGACAGTATCGACACTGCCAAAGAGGTCGTTGAGCAAGAGGGCGCCGCGGCGGCCCAGTTCCTCCTTCGCTGTCTTATCGCTGTCACTGTCACCGGGAACGATGTAGACATTCTTCAGGCCCATCTTCTGGCGAATCTGGCGCTGCATGTCATCCAAATTGTTCAGGCGCAGGAAACATTCCAAAAGATCCGGCATGAGCCGTTTGCCTTCCGGTTCCATAGCAATGCCCAGCGTCGTAAAGCGGACGATACCACTGCGCCGCAGGACGTCGACGTGCGACCGGACGACGCGTTCCGACAGGCCTGAAAGGCCGGCCAGGGTTCGGCGGCCGACAGGTTCGGCGTCGGCGATATGCCGCAGCAGCAGATAACGTTCTTTGATTGTCCCCATGACATCGGGAGCTATTTTTTGAAAGATACTCAATGTATCTTGTTCCATCTTACTCTCTCCCTTCATGATGCGATAGAACAACAGAGTATAATCACTGATCCAACAGGCATTTACCGGTCATATCAGCAGGAATGGCCATACCGGCCAAGGTCAGCATAGTCGGGGCGACGTCGGCCAGGATGCCATCGTGCAGGTGTTCCCCTTTATGTTCTTCACTGACCAGGATGCACGGTACATGATTGGTCGTATGAGCCGTATAGGGGCATCCCGTATCGGGATCGGCCATCTGTTCCGCATTGCCGTGGTCGGCGATGATCAGGAGCTGGCCCTGGACGGGCTTCAAGGCTTCGACAATCTTGACGACGCAGGTATCGACAGTTTCAACGGCCTTGACAGCCGCTTCAAAAACGCCCGTATGGCCGACCATGTCGGCATTGGCGAAATTGAGCATGATCATGTCATATTTATCGGCCCTGATTTGTTCGATGACTTTTTCCGTAACGATGGGCGCGTTCATTTCCGGCTGCAAATCATAGGTCGCAACCTTCGGCGACGGCACGAGGATGCGGTCTTCACCAAGGTTCGGTTCTTCTTCGCCGCCATTGAAGAAATACGTGACGTGAGCGTATTTTTCCGTTTCGGCAATGCGCAGCTGGGTCTTGCCGGCCTTGGCCAGGACTTCGCCCAGCGTGTCGGGGATCCGTTCCTTATCATAGACGACGTGTACCGGAAGGTCGTCTTCATAACGGGTCATAGTTGCAAAGTACGTATCCAGTTTCTTCGGGCGCGGGAAGCCGTCGAAATCGGGAACGACGAAAGCCGTCGTCAGCTGACGTGCCCGGTCGGGGCGGAAGTTGAAGAAGACAACGCTGTCCCCATCCTGGACGGGATGTTTATGGATGACTGTCGGGATGACGAATTCGTCGGAAACGTCAGCTGCGTAGGAATGTTCCAGGCAGGTCTGCGCATCCGGTTCCTGCGGTCCTTCTCCAAGGGCGACGGCATCATAGGCTTTTTCGACACGTTCCCAGCGCTTGTCGCGGTCCATGGCATAGTAGCGGCCGCTGATAGTAGCGATTTCACCGACGCCGAGTTCTGCGCACTTGTCTTCCAGTTCCTTGAGGTATTCGCCGGCACTGCGGGGCAGTACATCGCGGCCGTCGAGGAAAGCGTGGATGTAGACTTTCTTCAAGCCATAGCGCTTGGCCATTTCCAAAAGACCATAAAGATGCTGTTCACTGCTGTGGACGCCGCCAGGCGATACCAGGCCCAACAGGTGGAGGGCCGAGTCTTTTTCCTTGACGTTTTCCATGGCACCGACGAGGGCCGGTTTCTTGAAGAAGGCTCCGTCTTTGATATCCTTGGTAATCTTGGTCAACGCCTGGTACACAATACGTCCCGCGCCGATATTAAGATGGCCCACTTCAGAGTTGCCAATCTGGCCGTCAGGCAAGCCGACGTCTTCGCCCGATGCGCCGAGATACGAATGAGGATATTCTTTCCAAAGTTTCGGCAAAACCTTGAGGTCTGCCTGGGCTACGGCATTATCTTTAGCGATGCTGCTGCAGCCAAAACCATCCATGATGACCAGCATTACAGGTTTTTTTTTCGTCATTACAGTATTTGACTCCTTTGTGATGTGAGAAAGTAAAAAGAGGCTGTCCCATTAAGACAGCCTCTTTTCGAGTTTGAAAAAACTTTGAAAGAAAAAGGAGCCGTGCATGAGAACGAGAACCTTCATGCGACGGCCCCTTTAGGGTTCAATCTGATTTGTAACGGGAGGCTGTTTACCCGTCGGGAAATGCGTCGCTACAAATTAGTGTTTGCTGTTGTAGTCGTTCATGACAGCAATGAGGTTGAGGACTTTGTTGGAGTAGCCGATTTCATTGTCGTACCAGGAAACGACTTTTACGAAGGTGTCCGTCAAAGCGATACCAGCTTTAGCGTCGAAGATGGACGTGAGCGGGCAGCCGAGGAAGTCAGAGGAAACAACAGCTTCGTCAGTGTAGCCGAGGATGCCTTTGAGTTCGCCTTCAGAAGCTTTTTTCATAGCTGCGCAGATTTCGTCGTACGTAGCCGGTTTTGCGAGGTTGACCGTGAGGTCGACGACGGAAACGTCGAGGGTCGGTACACGCATGGACATACCGGTCAATTTGCCGTTCAATTCCGGAATGACTTTGCCGACAGCTTTAGCAGCACCCGTCGTGGACGGAATGATGTTGCCAGCAGCTGCACGGCCGCCGCGCCAGTCTTTCATGGACGGACCGTCAACGGTTTTCTGCGTAGCCGTCGTGGAGTGAACCGTCGTCATGAGGCCTTCTTTGATGCCGAAAGCATCGTTGAGGACTTTAGCGATCGGAGCGAGGCAGTTCGTCGTGCAAGATGCATTGGAAACGATTTTCTGGCCTTTGTATGTATCGGTATTGACGCCGCAAACGAACATGTCTGCCTGACGGCCGTCAGCACCCTGTTTGGAAGGAGCGGAGAGTACAACGTATTTTGCACCGGCTGCGAGGTGTTTTTCAGCGAGGTCCATGGTGAGGAAACGGCCTGTCGATTCAACGACATATTCAGCACCGACTTCGTCCCATTTGAGGTTTGCCGGATCTTTTTCGGCCGTTACGCGGATTTTTTTGCCGTTAACGATGAGCTGGCTGTTTTCGACGTCAGCTTCGATCGTGCCATCGAACTGGCCGTGCATGGTGTCATATTTGAGCATGTATGCCATGTAGTCAACCGGGCAGAGGTCGTTGATGCCTACGATTTCGATGTCATCACAAGTCTGTGCAGCGCGGAAAACAAAACGACCAATACGACCGAAACCATTAATACCAACTTTAATCATTGTCGATACACTCCTTTTGAAAACGAAAATAACTCTTTTACATAATTCTAAGAACTTGAGGGCCTTACTACTTACACTGTAAGTATGCCACATCGGGTACAATTTTGCAATACCATGGACATTTTACGTCCCGATTTATTGCATCCGCAAAGAAGCAGCGCCTATGCCGACATATTCCTTGAGGGCCAGACAGGAGTTGAATAAGTAAAAAGACTGGGGCACGACGGAATAGCCAGACCAGTTCGTCACGGCACTCGTATGGTAATCACAGGGATAAGGTATCACGTCCAGGCCTTCACGCGTAAAGAAGCGGACCGACCGGGGCATGTGAAAGGCGCTGGTGACCAGGATGGGCTTCTTCCAGCCCTGGTGCTCGCAGATTTGTTTGGAAAAAGCGGCATTTTCTGCCGTATTGCGGCTCTTGTCGTCCATGAAGATCTTATCTTCCGGTACGCCCAGGGATAAAAGCATCCGCTTTTCGATTTCCGATTCATTGGCATCGCCTTTGAGGATAGTACCGCCCGATAAGAGAATGGGAAGGTCCTTGGCTTTTTGCAGGCGTAAAGCCATGAGGAAGCGGTTAGCCGCCGCACTGCCGACCTGACCGGTCCCATCGAAATCAGGAACACCGGCGCGGGAACCGCCGCCGAGGAGAACGATGACATCGCCGTCGACAGCCGCCCCCTGCGGCTGGTCATAAGACGTTTCCAAAGGATGGATGAGGCCATTGGATACGGGTTCAATAGAAAGCAGATAAAAAACAGCCGTAATGATGGCCAAAGCCCAGCGGCCGGGACTATGTTTGCGGAACATATAACACAACAAGAGAACCAAAGCCAGGACGATGCCACCCATAGGCAGGATCCAGGCATAAAACCATTTAATGATATATAATAACAAAAC
>CABQJB010000110.1 GCA_902464195.1 uncultured Megasphaera sp. | reverse complement strand
CCGTTTTCTTGACCGTTCCGTCGGCAGCCTTATCGGCTTTCACCGTCCGGCGGCGCCGCGGTCTGGTCACTGCTTTTTTTTTAACACTCCCTGTGAGCTGCAGGTAAATCGTCGCCAGTGGCGGCAAGGTCAGTTCCAGGGACTGGTCCATGCCGTGCATGGGCACATCCTGGGCTTCGAATTCGCCTTCATTGAGGACGTTGGAGCCGCCGAAGGCCGTGGCGTCGCTGTTGAAGACTTCGACATACGTCCCTTTGCGGGGGACGCCGAAGCGGTATGAATGGCGGACGACCGGCGTGAAGTTGCAGACGACGACGGTCATGTCCGTTTCGTCCTTACCGGTCCGGTAAAAGGCGATGACGCTGTTGTCGCAGTCGTCGCAGCTGATCCACGAGAAACCCGACCAGTCGCAGTCTTCTTCCCAGAATTCCGGATGGTCCACATAGTACGTATTCAGGCTGCGCACGTAGTCGTGCATGGCCTTGTGCATGGGATACTTGAGGAGGTGCCAGTCCAGGCTGTCATCGTATTTCCATTCGATGAACTGGCCGAACTCGCTGCCCATGAACAACAGCTTCTTGCCCGGATGGGACATCCAGTAGCCGTAAAAGGCGCGCAGACCGGCGAATTTCTGCCAGTAGTCGCCAGGCATCTTGTCCAGGAGGGAGTGTTTGCCGTGGACGACTTCATCATGCGACAAGGGCAGGATGAAGTTTTCTGAAAAAGCATAGCATAACGAAAATGTAATCAGGTTGTGATTGTCCTTGCGGAACAGCGGGTCCAGCGACATGTAGCGGAGCATATCGTTCATCCATCCCATGTTCCATTTGTAATTGAATCCCAGGCCGCCGACGTCGACGGGCTTGGTCACCAGGGGCCAGGCCGACGATTCTTCGGCAATCATCAGGGCCTGAGGATATTCCTTGAAAACGGCTGTATTGAGGTGGCGCAGGAAGTCGATGGCTTCCAGGTTTTCCCGGCCGCCGTACTTGTTGGGCTGCCAGTCGCCGTCGGCATGGCCGTAATCGAGGTAGAGCATGTTGGCGACGGCGTCGATGCGCAGGCCGTCGATGTGGAACTGGCTGATCCAGAAGAGGGCACTGGAGATGAGGAAGGACTGGACTTCCGTCCGGCCGTAGTCAAAATTCATCGTGTCCCATTCCTTGTTTTCTGCCAGCATGGGGTTGCCCGATTCATAGCACGGTTCGCCATCGAAGTAGCGCAGGCCGTGGGCGTCGCGGCAAAAATGGCCCGGTACCCAGTCGAGGATGACGCCGATGCCGTTGCGGTGGCAGAGGTCGACGAGGTACATGAAGTCTTCCGGCTTGCCATAGCGGCTGGTCGCCGAGAAATACCCCGTCCCCTGGTAGCCCCAGGAGCCATCGAAGGGATATTCGCACAGCGGCATGAGCTCGATGTGGGTATAATTCATCTGTTTGACATAATCGACCAGCTGAGGCGCGATATCGCGGTACGACAGCATTTCTCCATCTTCACCGCGGCGCCACGAACCGAGATGGACTTCATAGGTCAGCATGGGCTTGCGGTACGAATCGTAGGCACTGCGGCTGTCCATCCATTTCTTGTCGCGCCACGTGTAGTGGAGTTTCGTCAGTTTCGATGCCGTATTGGGACGTACTTCCGACCAGAAGGCGTAGGGATCGCTCTTTAAGATGCGTTCGCCCGACGCCGTCGTGATGGCGTACTTGTAGATGTCCCCTTCCTGGAGGCCGGCAATATGTGTAACCCAAATGCCGTTGCCGCAGCTGCTCCGCTCCATGGGATTGGCATCGGCGTCCCAGTGATTGAAATCACCGACGACGCTGACCTGCTGGGCATGAGGCGCCCAGACGGCAAAGCGCACGCAAGGCTTGCGGCGCAGGACCGTGAAATGGGCCCCGAACAGACGATAACTGGCGTAGTTCGTACCCTGATGATACAAGAAGGTACTGTACTCGTCGATTGCACTGAGTTTCATATCTTATCCTCCTGATTCTTAGTTAGTGTTTGACCGGCTTGATGCGCCAAATGTCATCGGCGTACTGCTGGATCGTCCGGTCGCTGGAGAAGTAGCCGGACTGGGCGATATTGACGACGCTCGAATGACACCATTTCGTATGGTCGCCGTAGCGCTTGGCGATTTCCTGCTGGGCCTGGCAGTAGGACTGGAAGTCCTTGAGGACGAAGTATTCGTCGTTCCGGTCGAGGAAGGCCGAGTAGAGCATGCCGAAGTGGTCCCCGCCGATAGAGCCGTCGACGAGGGCATCCATGAGGCGGCGGATATCGGCGTCGTCGCTGTACATCTGCCACGACGAGTAGCCGCCGTGGATGTAGTAGTTCATGACTTCGTCAGCCCGCAGGCCGAAGATGACGCAGTTTTCGTCGCCGACCTTGCGGTGGATTTCGACGTTGGCCCCGTCCATGGTCCCCAGGGTGATGGCACCGTTCATCATGAACTTCATGTTGCCCGTGCCCGATGCTTCCTTGCCGGCTGTCGAGATCTGTTCGCTCACGTCGGCTGCCGGGAAGAGGAGCTGGCCTAAGGAAACATTATAGTTTTCCAGGAACAGGACCTTCATCTGCTTGTTGACCTTACGGTCGGAATTGACCATATGGGCGACGACATTGATGAGGCGTATCGTTTCCTTGGCTTCGCCGTAGCCGGCAGCGGCCTTGCCGCCAAAGAGGAAGGTCCGCGGCGTGATTTTGAGTTTCGGGTTGTCCTTCAAGAGGTAGTACAAGTGCAGGATGTGCAGGATGTTCAGGGTCTGGCGCTTGTACAGGTGGATGCGCTTGATCTGGATATCGAAGATCGAGTCCGTCCGCACGTCCGTATCGTAGCGGTCGCGGATGTAACGGGCCAGGATTTCCTTGTGTTCCTTTTTGACCCGCGTCAGCTGTTCCTGGAAAGACGGGTCGTCGGCAAAGGGCATGAGGTCCTGGAGCTTCGACGGCGTCCGGCGCCAGCTGTCACCGATGGTATCGTCGATGAGCGACGCCAGCTGCGGGTTGGCTTCGATGAGCCAGCGGCGATGGGAAATGCCGTTGGTCTTGTTCGAGAAGCGGTGCGGGAAGCACGCGTAGAACTGGTGCAGCGTCGAATCCTTCAAAATCTGCGAATGGATTTCGGCGACGCCGTTGACGCTGTGGCTGCCGAGGACGGCCAGATGGGCCATGTGGACCTGGCCATCCCAGAGGACGGCGACGTCGCGGGCCCGCGATTCATCGCCCGGATAGAGGCTGCGGACTTCTTTGAGCCAGCGGTTGTTGATTTCTTCGACGATGAGGTAAATGTGCGGCAGCAGTTCCTTGAACATGGGAATGGACCATTTTTCCATGGCTTCCGGAAGGATGGTGTGGTTCGTATAGGCTACGGTGCGGACGGTGATGTTCCAGGCCGCATCCCACGATACGCCTTCTTCATCCATGAGGATGCGCATCAGTTCCGGAATGACCAGGGCCGGATGGGTGTCGTTGATGTGGATGGCTACATAGCGGTCGAATTTATAGATGCTTTCGTGATATTTCTTCTTATAATGGCGGACGATGCTCTGGAGGCCGGCCGATACGAAGAAGTATTCCTGCATCAGGCGCAGGCGGCGGCCGTCTTCATTGCTGTCGTCAGGATAAAGGAAACGGGAAATCTGCTGGACACTGTCCTTGTAACGGAAGGCCCGGCGCCGGTCGCCGATGGACAGTTCCTGGTAGAGCTGTTCCCGCGAATATTCCGCCCGCCACAGGCGCAGCGTGTTGACCGTGTTGTTGTGATAGCCGATGATGGGCACATCATACGGTACGGCGCGGACAGACGAATACTTTTCGTGGACACATTCCAGGTTGCCGTCTTCGTCAGGACGCATGTAGGCGTTGCCGCCAAAGCGGACATAGACGGCCTTGTCGACTTTCTTGACTTCCCAGGGATAGCCGTTGACCAGCCAGTTGTCGGGCAATTCGACCTGCTGGTTGTCGACAATGCGCTGGTTGAACAAGCCATACTGATAGCGGATGCTGTTGCCATGGCCCGGCAGCTGCAGGGCTGCCAGAGAGTCGATGAAGCAGGCAGCCAGCCGGCCCAGTCCCCCATTCCCCAGGCCCGGATCGCGTTCGGCCGGGATGACCTTGTCCAGGTCCCAGCCCAGGTCTTCCAGGCCCTGACGACAGATGTCGTCCATGTCGATGCCCAGGAGATTCGATTCCAGGAGGCGGCCGATGAGGAATTCAATGGAGAAATAATAGACTTGCTTAACCTTCTGTTCGGCATAGATTTCATTCGTACGGATCCAATCTTCACTTACCAGATCGCGGATCATATAGGCGATGGTCTGATAGACTTCATTCAAGGTCATGTCCCGCAGATCTTTTTCCCACAAGATGTGAGCTTTCTCGGTAAATAACTTTTTGAATTCTTCCTTATCCTGCCATTTTTTCATATTGTCTCTAACCCCTTCATAGTCGCGTTCAGCGGACTGAACGTTTACCAATGCACAACGGGTTGTCGTGGCTGCCGCTCAACACGGCTTCCGGCTGGATGACCGTATTCTTGTCGCATACGACGTAATCGAGCTGGGCGTCATCGCCGACGACCGAGTGCTGCATGATGATGCTGTTGCGAATGACAGCATTCTTTCCGACCTTGACGCGGCGGAAAAGAATTGAATTCTCTACGCGGCCTTCGATGATGCAGCCATTAGCTACGAGAGAATTGGAGACATGCGATTCTTCCATGTACTTGGCCGGCGCTTCATCCTTGATCTTGGTATAGATGCGGTGATCCATATCCTTGAGGAGCAGTTCATGCCAGATGCGGCTGTCGCGCAGGTCCATATTGACCTGGAAGTAGGAATTGACGGAATCAATCCGTTTTGCATACCCCTGATAATTATAGCCGAAAATCCGCAGCCGGTCTACATTGCGCTGGAGCACATCGGTAATAAAATGGGTGTATCCCTGGGCATAGGCCCGGCGTATGCAATGCTGGAATACATCGCAGTCAATAAGGATTCCCCGCTGGTATAAATTGTCACCGGCTTTGACTTCCGGCTTCGATTCGATGGCCGTGACCCGGTCCTGGCAGACATCGTCGATGGTCAGGACATAGCCTTCGCGGTCGAAGTCGTATTTCTGCTGCTGATAGATGAGGGTGACGTCGGCGTTGTGATGGCGATGGAAGTGGAGGACCTTGTCATAGTCGATGTTCTGGACCATGTCGCAGCCCGACAGCAGGGCATAGCGCTTGTTGGCCCGCTTGATGAAGATGAGGTTCTTATAGTACGCGGCGATGTCCCCTTCTACGGGATGTTCGATGTCTGCCCGTTCTTCCGGCAGGTAGAACAAGCCGTCGCCCTTGTGGGCCAGGCCCCATTCCTTGCCGGACCGGATGTGGTCCAGGACCGACCGGGACTGGCTCGAGAGCAGGAGGCCGACGTTTTCGATACCGGCGTTGACCATATTGGACAGTGTGAAGTCGATGAGGCGGTACTTGCCGCCAATGGGCAGCGTCGACAACGGGCGCGTGTCGTTGATTTCCTGCAAGGGATGGTCTTCGCGCATATTGATGAGGCCGATCATATTACTGTTCATAACTAGTGTTCCCCTTTCGCTGTAACTTCTTCTGGTTTCAATTCCCCTTTGCGGCCCAGGACGGCGACAGACCCGTCTTCATTGTGGAGGACGGCGCCGGGATAGATGTGGCAGCGTTCGCCCAGGATAGCCTTGTCGACGACGGCATTTTCTTCGACGACAGAACCGGGCATGATGGCGGAATTGGTGACTTTCGCCCCTTCTTTGATGGTGACGCCGTAGAAGATGACCGAATTGCTGACGTTCCCGAAGATTTCCGAGCCTTCAGCGATGAGGGAACTCTTGGCCGAGCCGTTGGGCCCGATGAGGTGCGGCGGGAAACTCTGGTTGCCCGAATAGATGCGCCAATGGCTGTCGCGCAGGTCGATAGGCGGTTCGTCGGCGATGAGGTCCATGTTGGCCTGCCACAGGCTGTCGATGGTGCCGACGTCCTTCCAGTAGCCTTCAAAGGGATAGGCGTACAGCGGGACCTGGTCGGTCAGCATGGCCAGGATGACGTTCTTGCCGAAGTCGTGTTCCGACTTTTCATCCTTGGCATCGGCCTTGAGGTACGATTCCAGGATGTCGCGGTTGAAGATATAAATGCCCATGGAAGCCAGGTTGCTTTCGGGCTTGGCCGGTTTTTCCTGGAACTTGGTGATGCGCATGTTTTCATTGGCGACCATGATGCCGAAGCGGCTGGCTTCGTCCCAGGGGACGCGGATCGTGCCGATGGTGACCTTGGCGTGGTGTTTCTTGTGGAAATTGAGCATCTTGTCGTAGTCCATGGAATAGATGTGGTCGCCCGACAGGATGAGGACGTAATCGTCGCCGACCATTTCCACGAAGTTCAGGTTCTGATAGATGGCGTCAGCTGTGCCGCGGTACCAGTTGGAACCGCCGTCGCTCTGATACGGCGGCAGGACATACGTGCCGCCCTTGGTCGAGTCGAGGTTCCACGAACTGCCGTTGCCGATGTACCAGTTCAGTTCCAGCGGCTGGTACTGGGTCAGGATGCCGACCGTATCGATGCCGGAATTGCGGCAGTTACTGAGTGGGAAGTCGATGATGCGGTATTTGCCGCCGAACAAAAGGCCCGGTTTAGCCTGGTCTTTGGTCAGGACGCCTAAGCGGCTCCCTTTCCCGCCAGCCAAAATCATGGCCAGGCAATTAGATTTTTTCATAGAAGCTCCTCCTCACTTGACTGGGACCCGGCCGCTTCGCTTATGGTTTCAGTATGTATGATAATGGACATCGTGTCATCAGACGGCGGGTCTTGGATTCAATAGCGTATCGTATACGCATATAATATACGCTATAAAGT
>CABQJB010000109.1 GCA_902464195.1 uncultured Megasphaera sp. | reverse complement strand
GATAAATTGGATTTGTGCAATAACCGGTTTACACAAACTATTTTACACTCCCTAAATTTTTGCTCTTAGTCAAGTGAGTAGGCAGTTTATCAGATTCACGGCCTTTGTCTCGGGGCTTCTAGTATTCCAGATACTGTTCCGTATTTCAAAGAGAAAGCTTTGTTGATTACTGCAAGGTGGGAATCTTTCGGAGGGGCGGTCTGATTAATTATAATGAATTCATTATACCGCGAAAATTCAATAATGGGTAGGCTTTGACAGTTGAAATGAGGGACCCGGATTTATCTAGCGATTTTATGCTGGTCTCTCATATTTTATAGGGGTAGCAAAAAAAGACAACCATCACTCAAGGCGATGGTTGTCAGCTTGGTGCGAGTGGAGGGACTTGAACCCTCACGCCGTGAGGCGCCAGATCCTAAGTCTGGTGCGTCTGCCATTCCGCCACACTCGCAAGTACCTTTTTATTCTACCATGCTTCCCTCCTATTGGTCAAACATAAAATATGGTATTATATCCCTATACATATCATAAGGGAGGATTTCTATGTTATTACAAAGGGAATCGAAATTTGAAGGATCTGTACTCGGATTTATCGGCTATGGCCTCATCTTACTCATCATTACGATTTGTACCTTCGGTATCGCCTATCCTTGGGGCGAAGTCATGTTCCGCCGCTGGATCTGCCGCAATACGATCATTGACGGCCAGCGTCTCACTTTTGATGGAACAGGGCTGCAGCTCTTCGGCAGCTACATCAAATGGTGGTTCTTCACAATCATCACGCTGGGCATCTATGGTTTCTGGCTGTTCAACAAGATGACCGCCTGGCGGGTCAAACATACGCATTTTAGGGAATAGTAAAAGGGCTGTCGCACATGCGACAGCCCTTTTAAGTTGTTAGTGGCTAGCAGTTAGTGGTTAGCAGATGGTTTTAAATTTAAAGGTTTTCTCTGTGAGAAAGGAACTACACATACGATGAGGATAACTAGCGAGTTACTAACCACTAACCACGAGCCACTAACTTCACACAACCTGGAACAGGTAGAATTTCAGGTAATTCGTTTCCGGGACGTTCCAGAGGATGGGATGGTCCGGCGACTGCTGACGGCCTTCGATTTGGCGGAGGCGGACGCCGGCGTCTTTGGCGGCGTCGTGGAGCATCTGGCGGAACAGGTCGTCGCGCATGAAGTGGGAGCACGAACAGGTCGCGAGGTAGCCGCCGCGGGGCAGGAGTTTCATGGCTTTCAGGTTGATTTCCTTATAGCCCCGGATGGCGTTGCGGACAGTATGGCCCGACTTGGTGAAGGCCGGCGGGTCGAGGATGATGAAATCATAGTCATGACATTTGTGGTCGGCCAGGTCGGTCAAGAGGTCGAAGACGTTGGCCTGCTTGGCTGTAACGATAGCTTCCAGTCCATTGCGGCGGATATTTTCATTAGTCATGTCGACGGCTTCCTGGGAAATGTCGACAGCTGTGACGCTGGCCGCCCCACCCTTGGCCGCATTGAGGGCAAAGGCCCCGGTATGGGTGAAGCAGTCCAGGACGTGTTTGCCGGCGGCGATTTTGGCGACAGCCAGGCGGTTGTATTTCTGGTCCAGGAAGAATCCCGTCTTCTGGCCATTTTCCACATCGACATCGTAGAGGATACCGTTTTCGTCGATGGTCGTCAAGACGCTGCCCGGCTGGGGCAGGAAGTCGGCCTGATACCAGCCTTTATACTCTTCCATGCCATCCAGCTTACGGACTTTGACATCGTTCCGTTCATAAATGCCGCGGATGGTGACGCCCATGGCAGCCAGTTCGTCGACGAGGGCCTTGAAGATGACCGGTTTCACCTGGTCCATGCCGTAGCACAGGGTCTGGGCGACGAGGACGTCGTTATAGCGGTCTACCGTCAGGCCCGGCATGTCGTCGGCGTCGCCGAAGATGAGGCGGCAGCAGGCGAAATCCTTATCACCCATGACGGTCTTGCGGTAGTCCAGGGCATATTTGACCCGTCGCTGCCAGAAAGCTTCGTCGAAGCGGTCGTTGGCATTGCGCGACACGATGCGCACGCGGATCTTAGAAATATCGTTGGCAAAGCCCGTACCGAGATAGCGGTCTTTGTCGCTATAGACGTCGACGATGTCCCCTGTCTGGTACGTGCCTTCGACATGGGTCACTTCTTCACCATAGACCCAGGGATGGCCGCTGCGGGCAGCCCGTTCCCCTTTCTTGGTAATCGTTAATTTCGCATAAGGTCGGTTCATAGTCCCCCCGTTTTATAAAATATAATGGCTCAAGTCGACATTCTGGACAACGTCGTTCAGCTTGCCCGAGACGAATTCTTTATTGACGACGATGTGCTTTTCGTCGATATCCGGTGCTTCATAAGCCACATCTTCGAGGATTTTTTCCAAAATCGTGTGCAGCCGGCGGGCGCCGATGTTTTCCGTTTCCAAGTTGACGCGGTATGCATATTCAGCAATGGCATCGATGCCGTCGTCAGTGAATTCCAGGGTGACGCCGTCCGTTTCCAGGAGCGCTTTATACTGTTTGACCAGGGACTGGTTCGGTTCAGTCAGGATGCGGCGGAAATCGTCAACCGTCAGGGACTGGAGTTCGACGCGGATCGGGAAACGGCCCTGCAGTTCCGGAATGAGGTCGCTCGGCTTGGATACGTGGAAGGCACCGGCAGCGATGAAGAGGATGTGGTCCGTCTTGACCGGGCCGTACTTGGTGTTGACCGTAGCTCCTTCAACGATGGGCAGGATGTCGCGCTGTACGCCTTCGCGGGAGACGTCAGGTCCGTTGGAACGGCCTTTTTCAGCGATCTTATCGAATTCGTCGATGAAGACGATACCCGATTCTTCCGTCGCTTCGATGGCCTTGTCGACGATGATGTCCATGTCCAGGCATTTTTCCAATTCTTCTTCCTTGAAGATTTCCCGGGCCTTGGCGACAGTCATCTTCTTTTTCTTCTTCTTTTTCGGCATGATGCTGCCCAGCATTTCCTGGAAGTTGTTGGTCAGTTCTTCCGTCGAATTGCCCGTCAGGATGCCCTGGAAACCCTGGTTCTGTTCAGCCACTTCGACTTCGATTTCCCGGTCGTCCATCTTATGGGCGCAAATGTCTTCGAACATCTTCTGCCGGCGGTCGGACTTCGGTTCTTCGAGCTGCTTCGGTTCTTCCGGCGTTTCATCATCGTCATCATCGCTGCTGAAGAAGACGTCCATCGGGTTCTTGACTTTTTCCTTGATGGACTTCTTGGGCCAGAAGACCTGGAGGATGCGCTTGTTGGCTTCTTCTTCGGCCTTTTCTTCATAGCGCTGGCTTTCCTGTTCCTGGACCATGCGGATGGCATTGGCCACGAGGTCGCGGATCATCTGTTCGACGTCGCGGCCGACATAACCGACTTCGGTGTATTTCGTCGCTTCGACTTTGATGAACGGCGCGCCGACGAGCTTGGCCAGACGGCGGGCGATTTCCGTCTTGCCGACGCCAGTCGGCCCGATGAGCAGGATATTCTTGGGGATGATTTCATCCTGCATGTCTTCGCTCAGGCGTTTGCGGCGCCAGCGGTTGCGCAGGGCGATAGAGACGGATTTCTTGGCTTCTCCCTGGCCGACGATGTATTTATTCAATTCCGCCACGATTTGTTTTGGCGTCAATTCTGTTTTTTCCATGAAAATACCTCTTTCTTAAATTTCTTCGACAATGACATTGTGGTTGGTATAGACGCAGATATCGGCTGCAATGTGCAGGGACTTTTCGGCGATTTCCCGGGCCGACAGATCCGTGTTCTGCATGAGGGCCCGTGCCGAAGCCAGGGCATAGTTGCCGCCGGAACCGATGGCCAGGACACCGTCGTCCGGTTCAATGACTTCGCCGTTGCCGGAAATGAGCAGGATGCGCTGGCTGTCAGCCACCAGGAGCAGAGCTTCCAGCTTGTGGAGGATCTTGTCGGACCGCCAGTCCTTGGCCAGTTCGACGGCACTGCGAACGAGATTGCCGTTGTGTTCGTTCAATTTTTCTTCAAAATGGTCGAATAAGGTAAAGGCATCGGCAACAGAACCGGCAAAGCCGCTGATGATCTTGCCGTGATAAAGGCGGCGGACTTTCTGGGCCGTCCCTTTCATGATGACGGCATTGCCCATCGTGACCTGGCCGTCGCCGGCAATAGCCGTCTTGCCGTCGCGCTGGACGGCGCAGATCGTAGTAGCGTGGAATTCAGTAGACATTAATTCAGACATGGGTAATCCCCCTTCATTTGTTCAATTTCATCGAGCGCCCGCTGAGCCAGGAGGGCGTTCTTTTCTTTCTTCTTCATGCGTTTCTTGATGCCCAGCGGTTCCATGAGGCCGAAGTTGATATTCATCGGCTGGAAATGGTCGTTCGGGCCGCTGGAAATATATTGGCTCAGGCCGCCCATAGCCGTGCGCCGGGAAAAGGTCAGGCCGTCTTCCCCTTGCAGGAGGCGGGCCGCATTGACACCGGCCAACAGGCCCATGGCAGCCGATTCCAGGTACCCTTCGACACCGGTCAGCTGGCCGGCAAAGAGCAGGTTCGGCTGTTTGCGCAGCTGCAGCGTCGGCAGGAGCAGTTCCGGCGAATTGATATAAGAATTGCGGTGCATGACGCCATAGCGGACGAATTCGGCGTGTTCCAGGCCGGGAATCATGGAAAAGACCCGTTTCTGTTCGGGGAACTTGAGATGGGTCTGGAAGCCGACAATATTGTACAGCGTGGCACTGCCGTTATCCTGACGGAGCTGGACGACGGCATAAGGCAGTTCGCCTGTACCGGGCAATTCCAGGCCGACAGGCTTCATAGGGCCGTAGCGCATGGTGTCGATGCCGCGGCCGGCCATGACTTCGATGGGCATGCAGCCTTCAAAGACACTGTCGTCTTTTTCAAAGTCGTGGAGTTCGGCACATTCGGCCGTCGTCAGGGCCTGCCAGAAAGCTTCATATTCTTCTTTCGTAAAGGGGCAGTTGAGATAGTCTGCCCCACCCTTGCCGTAGCGGGCGGCGCGGTAAACTTTAGTCATATCCAGGGAGTCGACGGCGACGATAGGCGCTGCGGCGTCGTGGAAATGGAAATAGTCTTCCCCGGTCAGGCGGCGGATGGTATCGGCCAGGGCGTCACTGGTCAGAGGGCCGCTGGCGACGATGCATATCTGGTCATCCGGCAGTTCCGTCACTTCTTCGTGGCGGATGGTGACCAGGGGATGATTCTTGAGCTTTTCCGTCACGTACTGGCTGAAGGGGACGCGGTCGACGGCCAGGGCGCCGCCAGCCGGGACGCGGTGCGTGTCGGCCGCATCCATGATGAGCGAGCCGAGACGGCGCATTTCTTCCTTCAAGAGGCCGACGGCGTTTTCAATATTCGCTGCCCGCAGGGAATTGCTGCAGACGAGTTCTGCGAAATATTCCGTGTGATGGGCCGGCGACGATTTGACCGGCCGCATTTCTACGAGTTCTACCGGGATGCCGCGGCGGACGAGCTGCCAGGCAGCTTCCGAACCGGCCAGGCCGGCTCCGATGACTAAGACACTATTCTTCATGCACTACCTCACCTTTTTTATGGTTTTCACACTCTGCATTGCTGCAGAAAATCTTATCGGGTCCTTTTTTATAATGTTTGACAATCATGATACTGCCACAAACAGGACACTTCTTGTCGACAGGCTGGTTCCAGAGGACGAAGTCACATTCCGGATACTGGCTGCAGCCGTAGAAGACACGGCCCCGCTTGGACTTGCGCTTGATGAGCGTCCCCTTGCCACACTTGGGACAGGTAATCCCCAGGTCTTCGACGATGGCCTTGGTATTGCGGCATTCCGGGAAATTGGAGCAGGCCAGGAATTTGCCGAAGCGGCCGAATTTATAGACCATCGGCGCGCCGCAGAGCTCACAGACCTGGCCCGAATCCTGACCGGAAATGGTGACTTTTTCCATCTTTTCTTCGGCTTCGTCCATTTCCGGCTTGAAGACGTCATAGAATTCCTGGAGGACGTGGCGGTACGTGTCCTTGCCCTGTTCGATGGCGTCCAGCTCTTCTTCCATGTGGGCCGTGAAGCCGACATTGATGATCTGGGCAAAATATTTTTTCAACAAATCGACGATGATGACGCCCAGCTCCGTCGGAACGAACTGTTTGTCCTTCTTTTCGACGTAATTGCGGTTCTGGATGGTATCCATGATGGGCGCATACGTACTCGGCCGGCCGATGCCCTTTTCTTCCAGCGTCTTAATCAGGCTGGCTTCGGTATAGCGTGCCGGCGGCTGAGTGAAATGCTGCTGCGGCGTGACGGACTGGTTGTGGACGACGGTATTGGCCGAAATATGGGGCAGTTCAGCCAAGGTCTTATCCTTCTTGGCGTCTTCGTAGAGTTCCGTAAAGCCTTTGAACAGGACTTTGTAGCCTGCAGCCCGCAGTTCGTAGCGGCCACTGCCGATGATGATGGCCATGTGTTCCGTTTCGACCGATTCCATCTGACTGGCCAGGAAGCGGTTCCAGATGAGCGTATACAGGCGCAGCTGGTCGCGGGACAGGAATTCCGATACCTTATATGGCGTCAGTTCCAGCGACGTCGGACGGATGGCTTCGTGCGCATCCTGACTGGTCTGTTTCGTTTTGTAGACGCGGGGCTTATCGGGAATGTATTCTTCGCCGTAGTTGGATGTAATGAATTCTCGTGCGGCCTGGATCATATCGTCGTTAATGCGGACCGAGTCCGTACGCATGTAGGTAATGAGGCCGACGTGGCCCTGATTGCCCATATCGAGGCCTTCATAGAGCTGCTGGGCCAGCATCATCGTCTTCTTGGCGCCGAAGTTAAGCTTGCTGACACATTCCTGCTGCATCGTCGACGTCGTGAACGGCGGCTGGGGCTGGCGTTTGCGCTTGCGCTTTTCGACTTTCACAATCATATCGGGGTCGTGGTCTTCGCCGCGGCTTTCCCAGGTCAGGTC
>CABQJB010000108.1 GCA_902464195.1 uncultured Megasphaera sp. | reverse complement strand
TACAAAAGGAGATGTTATGATGAACGCCATTGTTGTGTATTCTTCTCAGACCGGACGGATTGAACAAATTGCACACGCCATCGCTGCAGGCCTTCCACAGGGGACGCCCTGCGTCAGTGTCGACGACATGCCCGATGACTTTTCATCGTATGACTGCGTCTTTGCCGGCTTTTGGATCGACGAGAACCAGGCGGACCCCAAGGGGCAGGAAGCATTGAAGAAAATCGGCAACGACCACGTTGCCGTCTTTGCCACGCTCTACGATGACCCCTATTCGGACCAGGCCTCCAAGCACCTGCGCAGTGCCGTAGAGCTCCTCAAGCCTGGCAGCGGCGTCATCGGGACGTACGTCGCCTGGACGGACAAGGACAAGTACATGCATAGGCCGGAAGAAGGGGAAGACCTGCACCTGGACAGGGCCAAAGCCTTTGCCCAGGATACACTGAGCCGTCTCAAAGGCCATTAGAAAAGAGCGATACATAGGGAAAAGGGGCTTGTCGAATGACGACAAGCCCCTTTTTGAGGATTAAGTTTGCAGTTTGTAGTTGTTAGTAGGGGACGCCCGGAGGGCGTCCCGCTTGATGTTGGGCTGATAACTCCTTTAAGGTTTTTAGCGAATGGTTTTAAATTTAAAGCCATCTTCTGCAAACTACAAACTCTGAACTACAAGCTATATTAGTTTCGTTCGATAATCTCTTCTTTATAGGCTTCTGTGCCTTGTTCCGGGCTGATGTAGCCTTGTTCTGCCAGCAAGGTCAGGACTGTTTTCTGCCGGGCTTTGGCAGCGTCGTAATTTTTCAGGGGATTATAGTAGGTCGGCGCCTGTACCAGGCCGGCCAGCATAGATGCCTGGGCCAGGTCCAGTTTTTCTGGCGTCGTCGTGAAGTACGTCCGGGCCGCGTCGTCGATGCCCGTGGCATTGGCGCCGAAGTAGGCCGTATTCAGATAGATTTCCAGGATTTCATCTTTGCTGTAATAATGTTCCAACAAGAAGGCCATGACGAATTCCTGGGCCTTGCGGGCCATGGTCCGGTCCTGGGAGAGGAAGACGTTCTTGACGACCTGCTGGCTGATGGTGCTGCCGCCTTCGACAGTCTCACCGGACTCGATGTTGACCAGGACGGCCCGGATGATGCCAATCGGGTCGATGGCGCCGTGATCGTAGAAGCGGCGGTCTTCCGTGGCGACGACGGCATGCTGCATGGGCTTGGAAATGGCGTTGATGGCCACGTAGACTGGGATTTTTTTGATCTTATTGTCCATAGCTTCGTGGAAGTGCAGGTACGGGTAGACCCGGATTTCCAGTGGCCGCAGCGGCGCCGGCCAGCTTCCCTGCGGTTCCTTTTCTTCTTGGAGCTTGGCTGCCGTTTCGACGGCAGGCTTGGTCGTCTTCGGCGCGTCGAAGAGCAGGTTCCAGCCGGCACAGACGGCAAAGGCCAGGGCAAAGATGGCGATGTATTTGAGTTTCATTGAATTCCTCCTACTAAACACTTTTATTATACTATACTTTGCAGGGCGAGGGAATTGACGGACCTGTAAAAAAAGTTTGCAAATTTTTTATGCAATATACTTGCATAATATTTCAACTGGGTGTATACTATCAAACGTAGACAGAAACAAACACACATCAATCGCTTTGGTTCATTAGATAGAGGAGAAAATCATCATGAGTAACACGAAAAAAGATATTAAAAAAATTGTCCTGGCTTATTCCGGCGGCCTCGATACGTCGGTCATCATTCCCTGGCTGAAGGAAAACTATCCTGGCGCCGAAGTCATCGCTGCCTGCGCCGACGTCGGCCAGCCGGACGACTTTGAAGCCATTGAAAAGAAAGCCTATGCTTCGGGCGCTTCCAAAGTCTATGTCATGGACATCAAAAAAGAATTCATGGAACAGTACGTTTGGCCGACGGTCAAAGCCGGTGCTGTCTATGAAGGCAAATACCTCTTGGGCACGTCTTTCGCTCGTCCCCTTATTTCCAAGAAACTCGTCGAAGTCGCCAAGAAAGAAGGCGCTGACGCCATCGCTCACGGCGCTACGGGCAAGGGCAACGACCAGGTCCGGTTTGAATTGACGGTCAAAGCCCTGGCTCCGGAAATGACCCTCATCGCCCCCTGGCGTATGTGGGACCTCAAATCCCGTGAAGACGAACTGAAATACGCCGAAGCCCACAACGTTCCCATCGACTATCAGTCCGAAGAAAATCCTTATCCGTACAGCATGGACTGGAACATCTGGCACTTGAGCCATGAAGGGGACGACCTGGAAAACCCGGCCAATGCCCCGAAAGACATGGTCTACATGGTCACCAAGACGCCGGAACAGGCTCCGGATGCTCCGGAATACGTCAAGATCGACTTTGAACAGGGTGTCCCTGTTGCCGTCAACGGTCAGAAACTGGGCGCTGTCGAACTCATTACGGCCCTCAATGAAATCGGTGCCCGCAACGGCGTCGGCATCGTCGATATCGTCGAAAACCGGCTGGTCGGCATGAAGAGCCGTGGTATTTATGAAAACCCGGGCGGTGCCATCATCATGTATGCGCACAGAGAATTGGAATACCTCTGCCTCGACCGCGATACTTTCCATTATAAAGAAAATGTAGCCAATAAATTTGCCGAACTCGTCTATGATGGCAAATGGTTCTCGCCGCTCCGCGAAGCCCTGTCGGCTTTCGTCGATGAAACGCAGAAGACCGTTACCGGCCAGGTTACATTGAAACTCTATAAGGGCAACATCA
This sequence comes from uncultured Megasphaera sp., assembly GCA_902464195.1. GTDB lineage: Bacteria > Bacillota > Negativicutes > Veillonellales > Megasphaeraceae > Megasphaera. The sequence goes on along the minus strand of CABQJB010000108.1, from coordinate 4,225 downwards.
TCAGCGCTGGTTCTACGTCGCCGTACTCCTTGTACAACGAAGAATTCGTCACCTTCGGCGAAGATGATGTATACGACCAGACCGATGCCGAAGGCTTCATCAACCTCTTCGGCCTGCCGCTCAAGATGCGGGCCCTCATGAAACAGCACGTAGAAAAACAGGGTAAATAAGGAGCGATTCGTATGAAGTTATGGGGCGGCCGTTTTACCAAGGCCACGGATAAAAGTGTAGAAGAATTCAATGCGTCCATCCAGTTCGATTGCCGCATGTATGCTGAAGATATCTGCGGCAGCATTGCCCATGCGACGATGCTGGCCAAACAGGGCATCATCTCCCAGGAAGACAAAGACGCCATCGTCAAGGGCTTGAAGGCTATTTTCCAGCAGATTGAAGACGGGAACTTCGATTTCTCCGTCGAGCTGGAAGACATCCACATGAACATCGAAAAACGACTGACCGATGCCATCGGCGAAGCCGGCAAGCGCCTGCATACCGGCCGCAGCCGGAACGACCAGGTCGCTTTGGATACGCACATGTATGTCCGCCGCGAAATCGCCGCCGTCGCCAAGCTCCTGGTCAAGCTCCAGGAATCGCTGGTCAAGGCTGCCGAAAAGTACAGCGACGTCATCATGCCGGGCTATACCCACCTCCAGCGGGCTCAGCCGATCCTTTTCAGCCACCACCTCATGGCCTACTTCTCCATGCTGTCCCGTGACTTCATCCACTTGAAATACGCCTGGGACATGGCCGATATCATGCCCCTCGGTGCCGGTGCCCTGGCTGGCACGACGTATCCCCTCGACCAGCCTTTCGTCGCCAAGACCCTGCATTTCGGCAAGATTTACGACAACAGCCTCGATGCCGTCAGCGACCGGGACTACATCATCGCCTTCCTGGAATTCGCAGCCGTTCTGATGATGCACCTCAGCCGTTTGTCGGAAGAATTCATCCTCTGGTCCAGTTCGGAATTCAAGTTCATCGAACTCGACGATTCCCACTGCACGGGCTCGTCCATCATGCCCCAGAAGAAGAATCCCGACATCTGCGAACTCGTCCGCGGCAAGACGGGCCGCTTCTACGGCCACCTCATGGGCGTCCTGACCATGATGAAGGGCATCCCCGTGGCTTATGACAAGGACATGCAGGAAGATAAAGAAGGCGTCTTCGATGCCATCGATAATTTAAAATTTGCCCTGACCATCTATGCGGCCATGATCGATAAGATGACCGTCAATGGCAAACATATGCGGGAAGTGTTGGAAAGCGACTTTTCCAATGCGACGGATATGGCCGACTACCTGGCCAAGAAAGGCCTTCCTTTCCGGGAAGCTCATGCCGTCGTCGGCAAGGCCGTCCACTACTGCATCGAACAGGGCAAAGTATTACAGCAGTTATCGCTGCAGGAACTGCAGGCCATGAGCCCGCTCTTCGCAGAAGATATCCACCATTACCTGGATATCGAAACCTGTGTCAAGCAGCGTAACACTTATAACGGCACGTCGCCTCAGTCCGTGGCCCGCCAGTGTAAAGCCGGCAAAGCCGCCATGGATGGGGAACAGGCTCAGATCGAAACCTGGAACGACGTCGTCGCCTCTGTCTATGAACTATTGAAGTAAAAAGCGATTGAACGAAAAGGAGCTGTCCCCTGGGGCAGCTCCTTTTCGTTTGCAAGAAATTAGGCGGGCCGCGAACCACTAGGCCGCAGGCCGAAACCACGAACAACGCCCTTGTCATACACCCTGTAAATAAGGTATAATAAAAAAGTATGAAAAAAATTATCTTACTCGTAACAGGAAAGGAGGGGCCTGCCTATGTCAATAGTAGCACAAACGACGCTGGCTCATGACGTTTCATATAACGGCATCGGCCTGCATGCTGCGAATGAAGTTCATATGGTATTGCGCCCGGCTCCGGCTGATACAGGCATCGTCTTTATCCGGACGGATTTACCCGGCAGACCGTCTGTACAAGCCCATCTCACGAATGTAACCAATACAATGCGGGCGACGACGCTGGAAAAAGGGGAAGCTAAGGTCTTCACGGTAGAACATCTGCTGTCCGCCTTGAGCGGCATGGAAGTGGATAACTGCTTCGTCGAAATGGATTCGGTCGAACCGCCCGTCGCCGACGGAAGCAGCCTGACTTTTGTCAAGCTCATCGAAGAAGCGGGAATCCGTGACCTGGACGCGCCGCGCCGCCTGCTGGCCGTCCAGAAACAGCACCTTGTCCAGGAAGACGACAAATTCATTGCCATCGTGCCCTATGATGGCTTCCGCATCACCTTCACTTCAATCAACCCGCACCCCATGCTGGGCGTACAGTTCCTGGACACGACAATTACCAAGGAATCGTATGTCCGCGACATTTCCTTTGCCCGCACCATCGCCTTTACAGAAGAGTTGGAAATGCTCAAGAAATTAGGCCTCGGCAAGGGAGGCACCATCGAAAACGTCGTCGTCTACGATAAGACGTCGTGTCTGTCCGTTCCCCGCTGTGACGACGAACTGGTCCGTCATAAGGTCCTCGATATCATCGGTGACCTGTCCCTGCTCGGCCATCCCGTCCGGGGGCACATCATCGCCGTCAAATCGAGCCATAAACTGAACAACCTGCTGACCCACAAGATATTTGAAGAAATGCAGTGATTTAAGGAGGAATTCTCATGACTTTGGAAGTAACTGATATTATGGAAATTTTGCCGCATCGCTATCCCATGCTGCTCGTAGACCGCATCATCGAACTGGAACCGATGAAGTATGCCATCGGCATCAAGAATGCGACCTTTGATGAACAATTTTTCCAGGGCCATTTCCCGGGAAAACCGGTTATGCCCGGCGTCCTCATCGCCGAAGCTATGGCCCAGGTCGGCGGCGTAGCCCTGCTCTATCCGGAAGAAAACCGCGGCCTCATCCCGTTCTTCACGGGCATCGACAAACTTCGTTTCCGCCATCCCGTCATCCCTGGTGACCAGCTGGTCATGCGGGCTGACATCGAAAAAATCAAAGGCCGCATGGGCAAGGTCAAGGCTCAGTGTCACGTCGGCGACACGCTCTGTGCCGAAGGGGAATACCTCTTTGCCCTTATGCCGGGTCAGAACACGAAGAAATAAGTTACGAAAAATTTAAAAAATATTTACTGCATGTTAAATAACGGCCTAAATGGGCGTATTTGCAAGTATACAGAGGAATATAGCGGGAAAAAGCCTGATTTTGCCCGGCAAAACCGGACTGGTATTCTGCGAGTGTATATAATATGTGATTTAGGTTGAAAATAAGCGCCTGCCCATCGGGCAGGGAAGCGAGGAGTGACTTTAATGACCGAGGAAACGAATAACATGCCTCAGAGCATGATACATCCGACGGCTATTATAGACCCGCAGGCAAAAATCGGTGCCGGTGTCAAAATCGGGCCATATGCCGTTATCGGGCCCCACGTTACCATTGGTGATGGTACGGAAATCATGGCCCACGTTACCATCGACGGCTGGACCACGATTGGCAGGGACTGCCGGTTTTTCCCGAGCTGTTCCATCGGTTCGGAACCGCAGGATTTGAAATATCACGGTGAAAAGAGTTACCTGATCATCGGCGACCGCTCGGTGTTCCGCGAATTCGTCACCGTCAGCACGGCGACCGGTGAAGGCGAAGAAACGCGTATCGGCAATGACTGCCTCTTCCAGGCCTGCACCCACGTAGCCCATAACTGCGTCGTCGGCAATCACGTCATCATGAGTAACTGCGCCGGCCTGGCCGGCCACGTCACCGTCGAAGACCGCGTCGTCATCGGCGGCATCGCCGGCGTCCATCAGTTCGTCAAAATCGGCCGCAACAGCATGATCGGCGGCCTGGCTAAAGTCGTCCAGGATATTCCGCCCTTCGTCATCGCTGACGGCCAGCCGGCCCGCTGCATCGGGCTGAACAGTGTCGGCCTTTCACGGGCCGGGATTCCGGAAGAAGTACGCCGGGAACTGAAGAAGGCCTTCCGCATCCTGTACCGTTCCGGCCTGAACCTGCGCCAGGCCATTGCCGAAATGGAACAGGAACTGGACAGCTATGAAGAAGTAGAACATTTCCTCCGCTTCCTCCGCAATGCCGACCGCGGCATTTGCAGAGGGACGAAAGATTAGGCAGCCGCTATTGGCTAAAAAAGGGGTGTCGCGTCTGCGATGGCCCCTTTTTTTGCTGACAGGGGGCCTGTTTTTTTGTTATAATATAAAGATGAATAT
>CABQJB010000107.1 GCA_902464195.1 uncultured Megasphaera sp. | reverse complement strand
AGGACACACATGAAGTTGCCCTCGTTGAAACGCCGCTCCTGAAAGAAATCGGCGCTGTAGACGCATTGAAAGCCGCAGGCATCAAAGTGGATACGGATCACTTCCGCAAGAATGCCCCGGACGACAAAGGCGGCGTTACCGAAGCCGATTATGGCATCGCTAACTTGGGTTCCATTGTCCAGATGAAGGACGACATCGACTGCCGTATCGTTGAAACGGTATCGGACGTCTATGTCGGCATCGTCAAACTTTCTAAGATCGTCGATACTTTCGATGACATGATCGACATCATGGCCGAAACGAAACCGTTCCCGAAATTCGCTGGTATCATCACCGGCCCGAGCCGGACAGCTGATATCGAATGTGTCGGTACTGTAGGGGTTCATGGCCCGCGTCAGTATTCGGTCATCGTCGTAGAAGATGCGTAAGGGAGGGAACAGCACATGTCTAACGAATTACTGAAGCAAGAAATCGAGCGCGCCATGGATAATGCGCCTTTGCAGAAGGCGTTAAAGAAATTTACGACGGCCTATCCTGGCAACCGTGCGAAAGTTTACAAAGGATATGACTTCGAAGCACTCCGTGATAAAGTCCATGAAGTCAAATCCTATGCCCGTGACCATCTGGATGAAGTCATGGCCGAATTCATCAAGAATGCCGAAGCCAACGGGGCTCACGTATTCGTCGCCCATTCGACCGATGAAGCTATGGACTATGCTTTGAAACTGGCAAAAGACAACAACGTCAAACTTTGCGTTAAATCGAAATCCATGGCATCCGAAGAAATGCACTTCAACCAGAACTATGAAAAAGCAGGCATTACAGCTCAGGAAACGGACTTGGGTGAATTCATCAACTCCATCGCTGGGGATACGCCGTCCCACATGGTTATGCCGGCTATTCATTATTCTAAAGAAGACGTTGCCGACCTCTTTGAATCGTACACGAAGAAACCGGAAGAACCGGTCATTGCAAAAGAAGTCGTCACATCCCGTAAAGTCATGCGTCCGAAATTCCTCAGTGCTGAAATGGGGGTTTCCGGTGCCAACGTCGCTGTCGCTGAAACGGGGACAGTCATTACCATGACGAATGAAGGCAACGGCCGTATGGTCGCAACCCTTCCGAAAACGCACTTATATATCTTTGGTATTGAAAAATTCGTCGCTAAGATGAGCGATATCCGCTACATCTTCAAGGTACTGCCTCGTAACGGTACAGCTCAGAATATTACGGCATACCTTTCCTTCTACACGGGCGCTACGAAAGTCGTTACGGATCCGGAAAAGGATACCAAGGAAGACAAGAACTTCCACATGATCATCCTCGATACACCGGAACGCCGTAAGATCATGGCCAGTGAAGACTACAAAGATATCTTCTGCTGCATCCGCTGCGCAGCCTGCCTGAATGTATGTCCGGCCTTCCGCCTCGTCGGCGGCCACGTATATGGCGGCAAGATTTACACCGGCGGTATCGGCACACTGCTCACGAGCTTCCTGACGAGCCGTGATCGTGGTAAAGATATCCAGAACATCTGTCTCCAGTGCGGTACGTGTAACACGGTCTGCGGCGGCAAACTCGATATTGCCGGCATGATCCTCAAACTCCGTACCCAGTACGCACAGCAGGATGGCCTCAATCCGGTCCACAAATTCTGCCTCGATACGGTTGCTGACCGTCATCTCTTCCACTCCATGCTGCGTATCGCTTCGGTCGCTCAGGGCATGATTACCAAAGGTCAGCCGATGATCCGTCATCTGCCGATGTTCTTGTCCGGTCTGACAGCAGGCCGCAGCCTGCCGAGCATTGCTCCGCAGCCGTTCCGCGACATCCTGCCGACGATCAAACAGGACGTTCCCAACCCGAAGGGCAAGATTGCTATCTTCACGGGCTGCCTCCTCGACTTCGTCTATGTCGACATCGCAACGGACGTCGTCAAAGCCCTCAACATGGCTGGCTATATCGTAGAAATGCCGCTTGGCCAGGCTTGCTGCGGTGCTCCGGCTACCTACATGGGCGATGTTGAAAACGCTAAGAAAGCTGCTGAATTGAACTTGAACGCTATGGAAGCTGAAAAATACGATTACATCGTATCGGCTTGCCCGACTTGTACGCATGCACTCCGCGATTACGTCGACTTCTTCAAGGACGATCCGGAAATGCTTAAGAAAGCGGAAGAACTCCGCAGCAAGACCTTCGACTTCTGCAAACTCGTTTCCATGCTCGGCGGCTTGCCGGATACCGGCGATGGCGTACCGATGAAGGTCACCTATCACGATTCCTGCCACTTGAACCGTTATCTCGGCGTTACCAAGGAACAGCGTGAACTCTTGAAAGCTACCAAGGGCGTCGAACTCATCGAAATGCACGATTGCGATAAATGCTGTGGCTTCGGTGGTTCTTACTCCGTTAAATTCCCTGAAATGTCGGCTCCGATCCTCGAAGAAAAGATCAACAACATCGTCGCTTCTGGCGCAGATGTCGTCGCTGTCGACTGCCCGGGCTGCTTGCTCCAGATCCGTGGCGGCCTCGATGCTCGCGGCTTGAACAATATTCAGGTTAAACACACAGCACAGATCGTCGTTGAAAAACGCGAAAAAAAATAGGCAATAACGTTGGCCGGAAAGGTAAATAGAGCATGATGATAAAACAGACACTCTTAGAAACCAGCGCCCGGAAGTTTATGCCCAAATTGTTTGCCGGTATCAGCGATGACCAGGTCCGCAGAGTGAAAGAGTATATAAAATTATATACGCAGCATCCCTTCGAAGGTACGGCCACTGGCGCCGTCCTCGATGATGCAGCCTCTTCGCAGGGGAAGATGATACGTCCCCGCCTGGTACTGATGGCCGGCTCGTTCGGAACAGACCGCGACGATGTGCGGGAGCGGTTGTATAAACTGGCGGCCGTAGTGGAAATGACCCATCTGGCCTCACTGATTCATGACGATGTTGTCGACGATGCACCGGTCCGGCGCGGCAAGCCGTCGGTGCAGAGCAAGTACGGGAAGAACGCAGCCGTCTATGCCGGCGATTTCCTGATGAGCCGCATCACCTTCTACTTGATGCGCGAGGGATTGAACCGGGCAGGCATGGTCATCGCCCAGGCTGTAGAGGAAATGTGTGCCGGCGAAATCGGCCAGGCCATGTGCCGCTACAAAGAGGACGTCACCATTGATCAATACCTGCAGAACATCCACGGCAAGACCGTCGCCTTGTTCCGCGCCTGCTGCCGCATCGGCGCGATGGAAAGCGGCTGTGATGAACGGGTATCGCGGATGCTCGAGTCCTTCGGCGAATGTCTGGGATTTATGTTCCAGATGCGCGACGATCTCCTCGACTTCGTACCCGATAGTTCGATGATTGGCAAGAAAGCCCACCAGGATTTCCGCGAAGGAATCTATACCCTGCCGGTCCTCCTGGCACGGGAACAGCCCGGCGGCCGTCGGCTCCTCCATCCCTATATGGAACGGAGCGCCGAAGGGACGCTGACCCATGCGGATATCTGCCGTATGGAAGAAATCGTCGCCGCCCTGGGCGGCATGGAAGGCGCCTGGAATCAGATCCACACCTACCAGAAACGGGCCGAAGAAATCCTCGAAGCCCTGCCGTCGAGTGACATTTCCCTGCAGCTCGGCAAGATTGTACGTAAGCTGGGGGCCGTGTGAATGGAACAGCAACGTTGTTTGACGCCTAAGCTGGCCGTTCGCCTGGCTGCACCGCACACCTGGCTGGCTTCTGTGTATCCCGCCGTATTCGGTGAACTGTATTGCCTCCTGAAAGGCTACCCCTTGACGGGGACGCTGGCCATCACCCTCTTTTGGGCCTGCGTCTTCATGCAGTCCGCCGTCAATACGTTGAATGATTATTTTGATTTTGTAAAAGGCACGGACACTGCCGACGACAACGTCGAAGTTAGCGACGCCGTCCTGGTATACGAAAACATCAAGCCTGGACAGGCACTGGCCCTGGGCCTCGGTTACTTAGCCGTAGCCGGACTCCTGGCTTTGCCGGCACTGGTCACAGCCGGACCGGCGCCGCTGATTATCGGCGTCATCGGAGCCATCGCCGTATGGACTTATTCCGGTGGTATCCTGCCGATATCCTATCTGCCGATTGGCGAGTTCGTTTCGGGCTTCGTCATGGGCGGCCTCATCCCCATGGGAATCGTCGCCGCCGTAAGCAGTGCCTTCGATTTTTCCGTTTTGCCTGCAGCACTGCCCTTCATCATCAGTATCGGTCTCATCATGATGACCAACAATACGAGTGATATCGAAAAGGACAGGCAGGCCAAGCGCCGGACTTTACCGGCACTCTTGGGAAGGACTAAGGCTGTCCGCCTGTACCGGGCTGCCGTATGGATCTGGATAGCACTCATCTGCATCCTGCCTGTATGGTACACCGGCTGGTGGGGCCTCATCAGCCCGGCTTTCTTCATCGTGTTTGCCCGACATACCTTTGTCAATCTGCTTCGGTCGCCCCTGGAACCGCAGGGGCGGGTGAAACAGATGAAAGGTATCATCGCTGCCAATCTCTTTGGCAACGGTGCCTATCTGTTAGCACTCGCGATGGTCCTCTTCGGAGGTGGTACTTTTGGCTGAACTCTCAAAACGGGAGAAGGTATACCATGTATTCCAGCAGATTTCCCAGACCTATGACCGCGCCAACGGGCGCATCAGTCTCGGCATGGAAAGCCGTTGGAAAGACTGCCTCATCGAAGCTGTCTGCGAGCAGGCAGCCAAGGGCAGCCGTGTCCTGGATGTGTGCAGTGGCACTGGGGACATCGCTATTTCCCTGGCAGCGCACCGGCCGGATCTCAAGGTCACTGGCCTCGATTTTTCGCCGGCGATGCTCGACGTAGCCCGTAAAAAAGGCGCGCCGCTTGCTAACGTTACCTGGCAGGAAGGTGATGCCATGAACCTGCCTTTTGAGGATAATACCTTTTCGGCAGCCTGTATCTCCTTCGGGCTTCGCAACACATCGGACTACCTGCGCGTCCTGCAGGAAATGACCCGCGTCGTCGTTCCCGGCGGCTGGGTATATTGTCTCGACTCCTTTGTCCCCGATTCTCTGGTCATCCGGCCCTTTTATTCGGTGTACTTCCGGTATGTCATGCCCTTCCTGGGCGGCGGCTTCCGCCATCGGCAGGAATACACCTGGCTGTGGCAGTCGACGCAGGATTTTCTCAGGAAGAAGGAGCTCCTGGACTTGTTTGGACAAGCCGGATTGATTGACAGGCAGATGAAAAGCCGCTTATTTGGGGCCTGCGTGCTCCACAAGGGGAAGAAGCCTGCGGTCGAATGAAGGATTATGAAAAGGACTTACATTACGTTACGATAGATACGAACGGAAATTAAGATAGCAAACCGTATGGTTAAGGAGGGTAAGAACATGAGTAGTGAAGAAAAATTTGATGCCATCGTGGTTGGCGGCGGTTTAGCTGGTTCTGCTGCAGCCTTGACAATGGCCAGAGCTGGTTTGGATGTTATGATGGTGGAGCGCGGTAAATTCTGCGGTTCCAAGAACTCCAGCGGCGGCCGTCTCTATGGACACAGCCTGGAAAAACTGATTCCGAATTTCGCAGCAGAAGCTCCGATTGAACGTAAGATCACGCAGGAACGCCTGTCGCTCATGACAGAAGGCGGCGCACTGAGCTTCCAGTATGGTTCGGATAAACTGGAAAACCTCAAATATCCGTCCTACTCGGTACTGCGTTCTAAATTCGATAAATGGTTGGCCGATAAAGCTGAAGAAGCCGGCGTCATGCTGACAGAAGGCTTCCTCGTCGATGAACTGGTCGTCGAAGACGGCAAGGTCGTCGGTGTCATGACGGGCGGCGAAGAATTCGACGCTGATGTCGTCATCCTGGCTGATGGCGTCAACTCCCTGCTGGCACAGCAGATCGGCATGAAGAAAGAACTGGAACAGAAAGACGTTGCAGTCGGCGTCAAAGAAGTCATCGAACTCGGTGAAGACGTCATCAACGAACGCTTCGGTTTGAGCGGCGACGACGGCGCAGCCTGGATGATGGCTGGCGACCCGACGGGCGGCAACCTCGGCGGCGGCTTCATTTACACCAACAAAGACAGCCTGTCTCTGGGCATCGTTACGACTATCAGCGATATCGGCCGCGTCGATGTCAGCGTACCGGACATGGTTGAACGCATGAAAGCTCATCCGGCTATTGCTCCCTTCATCAAAGGCGGGAAGCTGAAAGAATATTCGGCTCACCTCGTTACCGAAGGCGGCCTCAAGATGATGCCGGAACTCGTCCGTGACGGCGTCCTCGTCGCTGGCGATGCAGCAGCTATGGTCGTTAACCTGGGTTACACCGTCCGCGGCATGGACCTGGCTATCGAATCGGGCCGTCTGGCTGGCGAAGCCGTCATCAAAGCGAAGAACCGCAACGACTTCTCGGCTGAAAGCCTCTCGGTCTACAAGACCTTGTTAGAAGAAAGCTTCATCATGAAGCTCATGAAACAGTATCAGAACCTGCCGGGCCTCCTGGAAGATCACATTATTTTCAACGATTTCCCGAAGATGGCCGACGAATTCGCCGGCATGGTCTACAAAGTAGACGGCGGCGCACCGGTCGCTCTGCCCATGATTGCTCTGACAGTTTTGGCAAACAACGGCGGCTTGGCTAATCTCTTCGATTTAGGTAAGAAAGCTTGGGAGGCGATGTAAGATGGCAAAGATGAGTGTAGACGATAAACTGGGTTTCGATAAGTTCGTGACCGATGAACACGAATCTCATATCCAGATCAACGAAGATTATCATGACGAAGCAGAAATCAAACGCTTAGTCATGGCATGTCCGGCTAACCTGTATCACTATGATGACGGCAAACTGGTCTTCAGTCACGAAGGCTGCCTCGAATGTGGTACGTGCCGCGTCATTTCCGGCGGCAAAGGCGTAAAGAGCTGGAAACATCCGAAAGGCGCTATGGGCGTAGAATTCCATCAGGGCTGATCGCAGAGGAAAAGTAAAAAAGGCTTGTCGCATGTGCGGCAAGCCTTTTTTAGTGGCTAGTGGCTAG
>CABQJB010000106.1 GCA_902464195.1 uncultured Megasphaera sp. | reverse complement strand
TCATGGGACATTTCCCAAAGAAATCCTTTCATGATAGCCGTGCGGCCAAAGCGTTTCTGCAGCTTGTCGATGGCTTCCGTCACTTTCGCCTTCGTCTCTTCATCTTCCGAGAACAAGTCGCCCTGCACCTGATAGGCCTGGAGCTGGCTGACCGTCAGGCCCAGGAGGCGGATGGGCTCATGACCTCTGCTCTTATTATACAATTTTTTTGCCGAAAAATATAACTGTTCTTCCGAACAGGTCCCTATGCTGTGCAGCGTCAAAGAGCGGGTAATGGTCTTGAAAGAGGCATAGCGTATCTTGATGGTGATGGTCCGTCCCATGAGCCGGTTCTGCCGCAGCCGCCACGACACTTCGTTGGCCAGGAGGCGGAACTGTTCATCCACTTCGGCGTCGCGCGTCAGGTCATGGCTATACGTATGCTCATTGCCGACAGACTGGGGCCGCCGCCGTACTTCCAGCGGCCGGTTATCCTGGCCCAGGGACAAGCGGTAAATCCGCTGGGCCTGATTGCCTACGATGGGCTGGAGCGTTTCGGGACTGGCCGCGGCGATGTCGCCGATAGTATGATAGCCCGCTTTTTGCAGGGCCTCTTCGGTCACCTTGCCGACGCCCCACAGGCGGCTCAGCGGCAAGGGTGCCAATATCTGCCGCTCAGTCCCATAGGGAATCCAGACCAGGCCATCCGGTTTGCGAAGGTCCGATGCCAGTTTGGCCAGGAACTTATTCGGTGCTATCCCAGCCGATGCGACGAGGCCCGTCGTCCGCCGTATTTCTTCCTTTACGGCTTTGCCCATGTCGACAATATCCGGATAATGGCGCTCCATGCCGGAGACGTCGAGGAAGGCCTCATCCAGGGCCAGCGGTTCGATGAAGGGCGAGTAATGGGACAGGATCAGGCGTATCTGATGGGAAATACGCCGGTAATGGGACATGCGCACAGGCAGAAAGACGCCATTCGGACAGAGCCTGCGGGCCAGTTTCATGCTCATGGCCGAATGGACGCCATAAGCCCTGGCTTCATAAGACGCCGTCGCGACGACGCCCCGCTCCATCAGGCCGCCGACGATGACCGGCAGGCCTTTCAGGGCCGGATTATCCCGTTGTTCTACAGAAGCATAAAACGCATCCATATCGACATGCATGATCCATCGCCGTGCCATAACCATCCCTCCTCCATTCTACTTTATATTATACAACGATTGGCCGCCCTAAATATAGAGGGGCGCATTAATTCGTACAAATTATTGTTAACAATTAGACAGCCTACAGAAACACAGATTGCTTTAAAATGGCTTAGTACCGCCATTTATAAAGAAGTATACATCATTGGATTTTCATTCCGTAATATGGTAAACTATAAGAATACTAAAGAGAGGTGAAACATTATATCATGGATTTATTCCAACTGACATACTTCATCGAAGTCGCTCACAAAAAAAGCTTTACCAAAGCTTCAAAATCGCTGCACATCAGCCAGCCGTCGATCAGCAAGGGGATCAAAGCCCTGGAAGAACACTGGGGTGTCCAGCTCTTCGACCGCAAGGGGAAAAATGTAGAGCTTACGGAAACGGGTTCCTATTTACTTCCTAAAATCGAAGAACTCATCAAGGGATTCACCCAGCTAAATGAAGAAATGGAGTCGCCACAGCTGCTCAATGCCGGTAAATTGTCCGTCGGCGTACCGCCTATGATCGGCTCTTCCGTCATCGCGCCGTTCATCGCCCATTTCATCAACAAATATCCCAAAATCGAACTGGAAATGAAGGAAGTCGGTTCCCAAGACGTCGTATCCGCCATTGATGACGGCCTCATCCAGGTCGGGTTCGTCGCCCTGCCGATTACGACAGAAATTCCTTATGAATTTTTCATCTTCCACGAAGAACCTCTCGACGTCGTTCTCTGGCCGGATCACCCCCTGGCCTCCCAGCCATCGCTGACCTTGTCGGATATCAAAGACGAAACGTTCGTCTTCTACCCAAGCGGATTCTCCCTGAATCCCTACCTGCGTTCGGCTTTCCAGGAAATCATGGCCCATCCGAAGATCGTCTGCCGTTCCAGCAACTGGGACTTCCTGGCTCAGATGGTTGCCGGCCGCCTGGGGATTTCCCTGATGCCGCACACGATCTGTCAGCGGATTTCACCGGACCTTGCCGTCTCCGTCCCCCTCGTCCAGCCCCATCTCTATTGGACACTGGCCCTGATCTGGAAAAGCAAGGGCTATTTATCGCACCCATCCCGGACATGGGTACAGTCGTTTAAAGATTATTTCAAGGATGCCAACGCGGCCATCCAGAGTGCCGCAGCCGAACATCCTTACCTTTCAGAGGAGTAGATCACGATGTCCACATCATTGCTATCGGCAGCAGAAAAAGACGAAATTTTTTCACATCAGCATGATAACGGCCCTTTCAGCGCCCTGGCCCTGGAAACGGCCTGCCTGAACTATCTGGACCGGCTGAACCGTACCTTCCGCAATCCCCTGGCAGCCCCGGCCGACCGCCGGGCAGCCCTCAAAAAGGGGATGGTCCTGGAAGAGAAACTGTTCGAGTATATCCGCCACGAGACGCCGATCAGCTATTTTGACAGCGATTTCCGCGAACAGACGAAACAGTATATCCGCATGCGGGAAATCTATGTCGACGCCGTGAACTTCACCTTCAAGCGCCACCGCTTCCGCTTCGTCCTGGACTTGCTGCGCCTGTACAGCGAAGACCCGTGCCAGATTCTCCCCGAACGGGATATCTTTAAGGCAAAATGGGAACAGGTCCTGCTCTACGACTACCTGCTCCTCGACATGGGCCAGAAGAACACGGAAGACATCGGCCGCGAAGCCGTATCCAACGGCTATCACGAATGTGACTATACCCTGGAAATCGAAGAAGTATGGAAACAGCCGATGAAAGCCGTTCCCCGCTCCCACTTCCGCTACGTCAAAGCCGCTCTGCCCTATAGCCAGGGCGCCCGGGCCATCGCAACGTGGATGAAAGACCACGCCGCCGAACTGGCACCGGCCCTCTGGGTCGTCGATACCCAGGCCATCGAAGCTCTGCGCCAAGGACCGGACCTGACCATAACCGACGAAGATGTCGCGATTATTGAAAAAACGTTTTGAAAAAAGAGGCTGTCGCATTAAGACAGCCTCTTTTTGAGTTTTAAGTTTGTAGTTTTTCGCTTTACATGACGCGCTTGGCTCCGATGTAGCGGGCAGCCCAATAACTGCTGTCCATATCGGAGATGCTGACGCCATCGCTGGCGGCATTGATGAACTGGTGATTGCCAATATAGATGCCGACGTGGGAAATGCCCGAATCATATGTCGAGAAGAAGACCAGGTCGCCAGGCTGCAGGTTAGCCATGGAAACGGAATAGCCTACGTCATACTGTTCGTCGGCACTGCGCGGCAAGTCGATGCCGGCTGCCGAATAGACGTAGCGCGTGAAGCCGGAACAGTCGAAGCCGGACGGCGTCGAACCGCCAAAGATATAGGGAACGCCGATATACTGGTTGGCAATGTCGAGGATATGCGTAGCCGCCGGACTTTCGACGCGGGCCAGGCCATTATAGCCGCCGTTGCCGAAACGGCGGATAGGGCCATTGGGCAGGCTCTGCCCGGTAAGGGCATAAAAAGTCGACTGGCCGACGATACCGTCCGTTTCCAGCCCATGGTCGGCCTGGAACTGGCGGATGGCCTGTTCCGTCCCGACGCCAAAAACGCCATCGACATCGACGGTATAGCCATCATTGGCCAGTGCCTGCTGGATCACGCGGACTTCATTGTCTGCCGTAACAGCCGGCAAAGCGTATGAAGCCGCCCCTCCCTGCGAAGTCCTGTTTTCCGGCATGGCTTCCCCCATGAGGGCTTCATACGTAGCGGCGCCGATGATGCCATCACAATCCAGTCCGTGGTCTGCCTGGAACTGACGGACTGCGGCCTGGGTCGAATCGCCATAGTCGCCATCCGCATCCGTATCATAACCATGCGCCGTCAAAGCCTGCTGGATTTCAGTAATCTGATGTCCCTTGTCACCGGGATGGAACGTCGCACCAGCCACCGACAGGGACGTCATGAAGCACACCCCCAGCATAACGGCTATCTTCTTTGTCGTATCCATGGAATACCCCTTTCCCAAATTTGTAACATAGTTAGTTAATTATACCATTTTTTTCACTACATTTATAGTATAGGGCCATTGTCATACAAAGGCTTCTACCATCATGCGCGGTCCTTTTCACTTTATAGCTTGTAGTACGGAGTTTGTAGTTTTTAGCGAAAACCTTTAAATTTAAAGCCATCTGCTGACGGCAAAAAAGGAACTGTCGCACGAAGATTTTTGCCATCATGCAAGGCCCCTTTTACTTTATAGTTTGTAGTACGGAGTTTGTAGTTTGTAGAAGATTACTTTAAATTTTTTTACCATTTGCTACAAACTAAAAACTACAAACTTAAAGCTCAAAAAGAGGCTGTCTTAATGCGACAGCCTCTTTTTTACATACGGATTTTATTAGAATTTGCCAGCTTTGGCAGCGCCTTCTACGGCTACGGCTACAGCTACGGATGCGCCAACCATGGGGTTGTTGCCCATGCCGAGGAAGCCCATCATTTCTACGTGAGCCGGTACGGACGAAGAGCCAGCGAACTGTGCATCGCTGTGCATACGGCCCATGGTATCGGTCATGCCGTAAGAAGCCGGGCCGGCAGCCATGTTGTCCGGATGGAGTGTACGGCCTGTGCCGCCGCCGGATGCAACGGAGAAGTATTTCTTGCCCATTTCGATACATTCTTTCTTATATGTACCGGCAACGGGGTGCTGGAAGCGGGTCGGGTTGGTCGAGTTGCCCGTAATGGAAACGTCGACGCCTTCGTGGTGCATGATAGCGACGCCTTCGCGGACATCGTCGGCACCGAAGCAGCGGACATTGGCCCGTTCGCTCTTGGAATACGGGATTTCACGGACGATGTTCAGTTCACCCGTTTTATAATCGAACTGGGTCTGAACATAGGTGAAGCCGTTGATACGGGAAATGATCTGAGCAGCGTCTTTGCCGAGGCCGTTGAGGATGACGCGGAGAGGCACTTTACGAGCCTTGTTGGCATTGCGGACGATGCCGATAGCGCCTTCAGCAGCTGCAAAAGATTCGTGGCCTGCGAGGAAGCAGAAGCATTTCGTTTCATCCTGCAAGAGCATAGCTGCCAGGTTGCCATGGCCGCGGCCGACTTTGCGGTCTTCAGCAACCGAACCGGGGATGCAGAAGGACTGGAGGCCGATGCCGATAGCTTTCGCAGCTTCTACAGCCGTGCGTGCATTGGTCTTGATGGCGATAGCGGCGCCAACGGTGTATGCCCAGCCAGCATTTTCAAATGCGATAGGCTGTACGTCTTTGACGATTTTATAGGGATCCAGGCCGGCAGCTGCACAGATATCGCGACATTCTTCAACGCTGCCGATACCGTATTCTTTCAGTACGCCGAGGATCTTATCAATTCTTCTGTCGTAGCTTTCAAATAATTCCATGGTTTTGCCCTCCTATTGCTGTCTCGGATCGATATACGAAGCTGCTTCTTCAAAGCGGCCATAATGGCCTTTTGCGTCTTCCATGGCTTTCGCCGGTTCGACGCCTTTCTTGATGGCTTCCATCATTTTGCCGAGGTGGATGAATTCATAGCCGATGACCTGGTTGTCTTCATCGAGTGCCATGCGGGTGACATAGCCTTCGGTCATTTCCAGATAACGCGTGCCCTTGGCTTTCGTACCGAACATGGTGCCGGTCTGGCTGCGCAGGCCTTTGCCGAGGTCGTCCAGGCTGGCGCCGATGGGGAGACCGCCTTCGGAGAATGCCGTCTGGGTACGGCCATAGACGATCTGGAGGAAGAGCTGGCGCATAGCGACGTTGATAGCATCGCAGACCAGGTCGGTGTTGAGGGCTTCAAGAAGCGTTTTGCCCGGAAGGATTTCCGAAGCCATAGCAGCAGAATGAGTCATGCCGGAACAGCCGATAGTTTCAACGAGGGCTTCTTCGATGATGCCGTCTTTGACGTTGAGGGTCAGCTTGCAGGCGCCCTGCTGCGGAGCACACCAGCCTACACCGTGGGTCAGACCGCTTACATCTTTGATTTCCTTTACCTGTACCCATTCGCCTTCTTCCGGAATCGGTGCCGGTCCGTGATATGCGCCTTTCGTGACGGGACACATATTCTTAACTTCTGTTGAATATAACATGTTCTCTTCACCCTTTCAAAATGTATGAGAAATAAAAAGCAGCACGTATAGGACTCAGTCCTTCAACTGGTCGTATATCTGTGTGAATAAAGCGCGATACATGCTGCCTTTGCGCCACAAGAATGAAAATGCGTGCATGACGGAAAAATCCTTGACGACAATGCGCCGCAGCGTCCCGTCAGCCAGTTCTTTCTGAACCGATTTTTCATATAAAAATGCAATACCGCAGTCGCGGCAGGCCAGCCCTTTGACGGCCGACAGGCTGCCCACTTCATAGCGGGCCGGGAAATGTTCCAGTGTGTACCCCTGTTCTGCCAGCTTATGTTCTAAAATCCGGCGGGCGCCGGCATGGCGTTCGCGGACGATGACCCGATAGCGCATGAGTTCAGACAGTGTCATTTCCTCCGGCGCTTCATAGCCTGTGCCGCAGACAGCGACAATCGGTTCATTAGAAAATAAGAGCGATTCATAGCGCCCCTGGTCAAAGGAGCTTTCGACGATGGCGAAATCAATGGCACCATCATCCAGGGACTGGAGCAGTTTTTCAGCATCGGCAATTTCCATGCGGAGATTCATATCGTCGTTATGCTTGAGCAGGTCAGCCAACTTATCGAGAATCCCCACGCCAGCCGTTGGCGTCGCACCAAAAGACAAGGAGCGGTTATGCTGCAAATCACGGAGATGCTCTTTCAAGATGGCATCGTCATGGCTGATGGCAGTCACGGCATTCCAAAGGATGTGACCAGCCTGGGTCAGCTGCAGGTGTTTCCCCTTGTAACTAAAGAGTTTGGTCCCGTATTCGCGTTCTAAATAGCGAATATGCTATTTAGAACGCGAATACGG
>CABQJB010000105.1 GCA_902464195.1 uncultured Megasphaera sp. | reverse complement strand
GGCTCCCTTTATAGGGGAGCTGGCCGCCAAAGGCGGTCTGAGAGGTTAAAGGTCGGCCCCTACGCACAAGGCCAATGGCCGTGTATTTTTTTATGGTCCGCAGGACCGTAGCGAACTGCGAACTGCGAACTGCCATCTGCAGCCGGCGAACTGCGTTCTCTATATAGCGTTGGGCAATATCCTGCAAATCACAATCCTTGAATTCTCCCGTGCAGGCCTTCAAGATATGGGCCATGATGCCCCGCTCCGAAAGGACCCGCTTAATAGTAAGCTATACCTTTTCATGTCAATTGTTTGACTGTTTTAAACGGCGGTACAAAGTGCTCTTGGAAATGCCCATGGCCGCAGCGACGCGGGATTTATTACCATGATACCGGTCCATCAAATAATAAATCAAGTCCCGTTCGTAGTCGCGGTAGGACGCATACGCCCGGATATCCGGTTTCTGCCGGGGTTCCCTGGCCGCTTCCGCCGGGGCTTCCCCTTTCCGGGCCCTGCGCAGACGGCGGTACAAAGTACTCCGTGAAATTCCCATGGTTTCTGCCGTCTTCGATTTATTGCCCCGACAAGCGGCCAGCACTTCCTTCAAGGTCTGGAACGGCCTTTCTGCTTCCGGTTCCGGCTGGGCAGGGCCGCCCGTTTTTTCCCGCACCGGTTCCTGAACCGGCTCCGGAGCCGGACGTCCTTTGGGGCCGGCCGGTTTGCAGACCGCAGCAACGGCGGCATCTTCCAGGATATATTCCGGCAGTTCCAATGACGTAATGATATGGCTATGGGCCAGGGTGACGGCCGCTTCCATGGCATTGCGGAGCTGGCGCATATTGCCGGGCCAGGAATAGGCACAGAGACATTTCATCGCTTCAGGAGCGATGGTGATGGTTTTCTGCCCCATGGCATCGGCAAAATGATCGACATAGGCCTGGGCAGCCTGAGGAATGTCCTCTTTGCGGTCGCGCAAGGGCGGAATATTGATTTTGATGACGTTCAGCCGGTAATACAAGTCCAGCCGGAAATGGCCCTGAGCGACGAAATCCTCGATATTGCGGTTCGTTGCCGTAATAATGCGGACGTTGACGTGCCGGCTCTTCTGCCCGCCCAGCCGGACGACCTCTCCCGTTTCCAGGACCCGCAACAGGACAGCCTGCATATCCAAAGGCATCTCGGTGATTTCATCCAGGAACAGCGTTCCCCCATCCGCCTGTTCGAACTTTCCGGGATTGCCGGACTTCTTGGAACCGGTAAAAGCCCCTTCTTCATAACCAAAGAGTTCGCTGACGATCAGGTCTTTAGGGATAGCCGCACAGTTAATGGCGACAAAGGGCTTCTTTGCCCGGGGACTGGCCCCGTGGATCGACTGGGCAAAGACTTCCTTCCCCGTGCCGCTTTCCCCGCAGAGCATGCTATTGCAATCGCTGTAAGAAACCATGACCGCTTTGTTCTTGGCTTTCAGGAACGCCGGACTGGAACCGACCATCTTCTGGAAGGAAAAAGTCATCCGCGGCGATACCGTATGGGCTGGCACCGCCTTGGGCAGTGCCGGCGACGCCTGAACAATAATCCCATAAGAAAGGCCGTTTTGGATGACCGGCCGACAGATGAGCTGGAAATGTTGTTCGTGATAAGTGATGAAGAACTGCCCTTCCGTGCCGGTCTGCAAGAGCTGCAGGACGTCGGCCATTTCCGGGAACGCATCGCTCAATTTCTTCCCGACGATATCGAAATACGTCGTATCGAACAAATCGAGGAACGTACAATTGGAATCCATGACATAGCCGTTCGCATCAATCAGCAGGACAGCGTTGGTAAAGGTCAGATTCATCGCCGAACTGCGCAAATTCGTCACATCGGAATCGACATTCATCAAATGATACTGTTCCATACAATGCACGGCCTGGATGACGCTCAGCAGATGCCAGGTCAGTTTTTCTTCGGGAAAGACGATGAACTGGCACATGCCATTATAATTCTTAAAAGAAAAATCCATGGCAATCGTCACGTATTCTGAAAAGACGCGGGAATAATTCATAGCCCCCCGCATGAAGGAGACGGGATGGGGATGATGCAGGAAGGTCATGGCATTGGTCCCGATGGACTCATCCGACAGGTCGGCGCCAAATTTGATACCCTTCTGTTTGAGCCGGGCCAGGAGCGCTTTATTCCCGCCGTGGGAATAGATGCATCGATGGGGATCGATATAATAAACGACAGCCCCGTGTTCCGCCAGGAGTTCGTGTTTGATGGAATAGTAAATCCGCCGCTGCTTCCATTCATATAACAAGAAACTGGTCAGCCTGTCTTTCGTCGTAAAGTCGATCTGGTCATCCCGCAGGGATTCCTGCCGGCAATCGACACCGAGGCTGTACGAATAAAGCCATGATTTGACGAGTTTCAGTTCCATATCAGTCAAATCATCGGGGATGTCGGAAGGATGAGCCAGGACATATTGTTTCAAAGCCGTCAGCTTTTGCGAATCATAGGCCCGCATCTCATTCAATATATCTTTTCGCGTCGACAGCAAGGCCTCTTGTTTGTAAATATGATTGTGATTCATGACCGTATTCCTTCTTTCGCTGGATTCCTGATTCATATTGTATCATATTTTATATCAAAGTGACACACTGTTTCATTTTTTCTTTACTATTCAGTTTTCCGCTTCATCCTGTATCATTTTTTAGTTCATAATGGCTTATTTTGTATCGTTTTTGTTGGCACGATTCTTTCATATATATTAGTGAAAGCCAAATGCTCAGGATAAACACAATGAATCCGATGAGTCATTCACGATAAGGAGGTCTTTAGCATGTCTTACAAATTTACAGAAGAACAATTAGCTATCCGCGATTTAGCCCGGAGTTTTGCCCAGAAAGAGGTGGAACCCCTAAGCCGTGATATGGATGAACATGGCTGGAACGCCGCTTTATATGAAAAATATAAGGCCGTCGGACTGCAGGCCACGCCGGTCCCCGAAGCATACGGCGGTGCCGGCCTGGGCGACATCGAATGTGCCATCATCACACAGGAACTGGCACGGGCTGATGCCGGTTTCGCAATGGCTTCGGAAATCAGCTGGGTCTGCACGGACATGATCATCCGCCATGGCTCTGATGCACAGAAACAGAAGTACCTGCCCGGTATCGCCGAAGGGAAATTATGTGCCTTCGGCCTGACCGAACCGGATTGCGGTTCCGATGCAGCCGGCATGCGCACACGGGCCAAAAAGCAGGCAGACGGCAGCTATGTCGTCAATGGGTCCAAAGCCTGGATCACCAATTCCGGCATCGCCGATTATTATGTCATCATGGCCGTGACGGACCCGGATAAACGAGCCAAAGGCATTTCCGCCTTCCTCGTCGATGCCGGGACGCCGGGCCTGCTCATCAACAAGGAAGAAGACAAGATGGGCATGCGCAGCTCCGATACGCACGGCTTGACCTTCGATGACATGAAACTGCCGCCAGACGCTCTCTTAGGCGAAGAAGGCATGGGCTTCGTCTACGCCATGGAAGGTCTGGACGGCGGCCGCATCAGCTGTACGGCTATTTCTACGGGGATTGCCCAACATGCCATGGCCTTAGCCATGAAATACGCCAAAGAGCGGGCGGCTTTCGGAAAACCCATCGCCAAATTCCAAGCCATCGCCTTCAAACTGGCCAATATGGCCATGTACACGGATGCCATGGAACTCATGCTCTATGATGCAGCCGAACTGAAATCGACTGGCGTCCGCTGCTCCCGCCAGGCCGCTGAAGCCAAATTATTCGCCTCGACCCACGCTACACAGATCTGCCTCGATGCCATCCAGATTTTCGGCGGCAACGGCTACAGCAAGGAATACCATGTCGAACAATTATTGCGCGATAACAAGCTCATGGAAATCGGCGAAGGCACCAATGAAGTCCAGCGCATCGTCATCAGCGGAGCGCTTTTGAAATAAAGTATATAAAGGAGGTATCATTATGGAAGTCGTAAGTGCAAGAAAAGCCATCGAAGCTATCAAAGACGGTTCATCCGTTGCTGTATCGGGATTCGTAGCCGTTGCCAACCCGGAATATGTCTTATCTGAAGTAGAAAAATCATTCTTGGAAACGGGCAAACCCCGGAACCTGACCCTCATCTGGGATGCTGCCGTCGGCGATGCTCGCGGTGGCGGCGTCGACCATCTGGGCCATAAAGGCCTGGTCGCCAAAGCCATTTCAGCCCATTGCAACATGAATCCGAAATTACAGAAGATGATTGACAATAACGAAATTCCGGCACATATCCTGCCATTAGGCAGTATGTCCCAGCTCTATCGGGAAATCGGCGCCGGGAAACCGGGCCTATTCAGCAAAGTCGGCCTGGGTACGTACGTCGATCCCCGCCACGGCGGTGCCAAGGCCAACCGCATCACGACGGAAGAACTCGTCGAACTGACCCACATCCACGGCGAAGAATTCCTCTTCTATAAAGCCTTCCCCATGGACGTCGCCATCATCCGCGGTACGACAGCCGATACGAAAGGGAACATCACGTGTGAACATGAACCCTGCTTATGCGACATCATGGTCACGGCCCAGGCCGTAAAACATAACGGGGGCATCGTCATCGTCGAAGTCGAAAACGTCTGCGAATACGGGTCCCTGAACCCGCGGGACATCATCGTACCGGGCTTCATGGTCGATTACGTCGTCGTCGCACCTAAAGACCAGCATCCCATGACCTTCGGCCACCCGGACTATAATCCGAACTGGGCCCAGGAATACCGCATCCCTCTCGACGACGTACCTAAATTGAAAATGGATGCCCGCGGCCTCATTGCCCGCCGGGCTGCCCTGGAATTGAAGCCCCATCAAATCGTCAACCTCGGTTTCGGCGTCCCCGAAGGCATCGCTTCGGTCTGCGCAGAAGATGGCTGCTCCGATAAAATCACGCTGACCGTCGAATGCGGCCACGTCGGCGGTGTCCCCGCATCGGGCCTGGATTTCGGCGCCTGCACCAATTCAGAATACGTCGTCGATATGACCCGGCAGATGGACTGGTACGAAGGCGGCGCCCTGGATATTACCTTCTTAGGCGCAGCTGAAGTCGATAAAGATGGGAATGCCAATGTCACGAAATTCAATGGCCGCACGGTCGGCCCGGGCGGCTTCCTGAACATTGCATCTACAGCCAAGAAAGTCTGCTATTGCGGCAGTCTCACGGCAGGCGGCCTGAAAGTTGCCGTCGAAGACGGGAAGCTCGTCATCAAACAAGAAGGCAAAATCAAGAAATATGTCCCGGCAGTCGAACAAATTTCCTTCAGTGGCAAACAAGCCTATGCCCAAGGACAGGAAGTCCTGTATATTACAGAACGGGCCGTTTTCCGTCTGACTGCCAATGGGCCGATGCTGGTCGAAATAGCACCGGGTATCGACTTACAGACCCAGGTCCTCGATCAGATTGCCTTCCCCGTCGCCGTCTCTCCCGATTTAAGATCCATGGATCCACGGATTTTCACCGATGACGTACTGCATTTAGGTTTATAATCAAGGAGGTCTTTCATTATGGAACTCGTACATGTATCAGTAACAGACCATATCGCTACGATAGTCATGGATAACCCAAAGAACCTCAATGCCATTGATATCCCCATGGCTCAGGCCATCTCCAAGGCATTGTCCGATTGTGAACAAGACGAAGAGGTCAAAGTCATCGTCCTGACCGGTGCCGGCCGGGCTTTCAGCGGCGGCGGGGACATTGGCTACTTCATCGATGAAGTGAAGAAACCGCGCTTCACCATGGCGCCGATTGTCGAAGCCGTCGCAGCGCTCCCCTTGCAGATGAAACGCATGACCAAACCCATCATCACGGCCGTGAACGGAGCCGCTGCCGGTGGCGGGGCCAATCTGGCACTGGCCGGGGATTTGATTTACATGTCTGATAAAGCCAAATTCCTGCAGGCCTTCGTCAACATCGGCCTGGCGCCGGATACAGGTGGTGCCTATCTCCTGCCCCGCATCATCGGCACCACCCGGGCTTTTGAAATGTTCGCCACGGGCCGGCCGGTAGGCGCCGAAGAAGCAGTCCGAATCGGCATGGTCACCGGCGTTTTCCCGGCGGACACCCTGATGGACCAGGTCATGGCCGTCGCCAAAAAGATGACCCAGGGACCGGCAAAATCCTATGCCTATATTAAAAAAATGCTCTATGCCAGCATGTTCACCGGGTTTGAAGCGTATGCGCCTACGGAAGTTTTCTATCAGAACTCATGCGCGCAGTCTGCGGACTTTGAAGAAGGGATCACCGCCTTCATGAACAAACGCAAACCGGTATTCCAAGGAAAATAAGTAAGTAAAAAAATAAGCCGTTACATGAAGCAAAAATCACTTCATGTAACGGCTTATTTCGTGGGCCCCTCCCCTTAACATGGGAGGCAGGCCTCTACGCATACGGCTACTGGCCATTTTTTGCGAACTGCGACCGGCCGCCTGCGAACTGCGTTTATTTCATGAGTCTGTTCGCGGCGCAGCCGCATCTGAGTCCGAGGAAAGTAAAACGGCGTTATCCAATAAAGACAGCGCCGTCATAAATGATTACTTCTTATTTCAAATGATATTCACGCAACAATTGTTCCTGGTATTCATCATCCCGCAATACGCGGTCAACATCTTCTTTCCTGCCTTCCTGTATCAGTTTCTGGAGCAAAGTGCCTAAAGCCTTTCTCCCCGCTTTTTCGCCGATTTTCCTGCCGCGTAGTTCTCCACGTAGTTCTCCACGTTTTTCACCTACTTCTTCACCCAATTTACGGCCACGTAATTCTCCACGCCGTTCAATGCCTTCGCTCAAGTTACACATTTCTGCCACTCCCTTCTCTAAATGCGGTGTCATCGTTATGTTAAATTCTGTCGTTAATAGTTCTTGCATTTCTTGCGAACCGATGTTATCCAAGAGTAGCATATTCAGCAGCCGCAAAATACCTTTTAACTGCCTATGGCTTTTGCTTCCCAGACAGACCAAGACGATGCTGATTAAATCGTAGTGACTCCGCTCGGCCTGTGTATGGCCGATTAGATGGTCTTCCGTGAGCGGGTATGTCAAGAATTTTGTGTAAATTTCTTAGAAATCTTTGTCATATTTTTCCA
>CABQJB010000104.1 GCA_902464195.1 uncultured Megasphaera sp. | reverse complement strand
ATATAAAGAAATACAACGGTTTCCCCTGTCTTTTTCAAGAACTAGTACAGCTCCCATAAGTGCGTTATAATAAGGATGCAGTGTCACACATCATCATTTACAGAGGAGGCTTATGTCATGAAAGCATTTGATACAGAAAACAGCGTCTGGGCCCGCTTCTCACCGGAACAGCGCGGCCAGATGGAAGCGTACAGCGTCCATTACCGTCAGTTCCTGGACACAGCCCGGACAGAACGGCTGGCCAATAAGGAAATCATCCGCCAGGCTGAAAACGCCGGGTTCCATCCCCTGGCTAACTTCACCAGCCTGAAGGCCGGCGACAAGGTCTATTGGGACCAGAAAGGGAAATCGGTCATCTTAGCCGTCATCGGCTCAGCCCCCATCGAAAAAGGGCTGAAAATCGTCGGCTCCCATATCGACTGCCCGCGCCTGGATGTCAAGGCCATGCCTGTCGTCGAAAAGAATAAAATCGTCTATTTCAAGACCCATTACTATGGCGGCTTGTTGAAATATCAATGGGTCTGCCTGCCCCTGTCCCTGGTCGGCGTCGTCTATAAAGCCGACGGCAGCCGCGTCGACGTCTCTATCGGCGAAGACCCGGGCGATCCGGTCCTGTTCATCAATGACCTTCTGCCCCACCTGGGCAAGGACCAGGCCGCCAAGAAGCTCTCTGAAGCCATCAGCGGCGAAATGCTCATGCCCCTGGCTGGCACGAACGGCGAAGGAGAAAAGACAAAACCGGCTATCCTGACCTTGTTAAAGGAAAAATACGGTATTGAAGAAGAAGATTTCACCAGTGCTGAACTGGAAATCATCCCGGCCGTCAAGAGCCGCGACGTCGGCCTGGACCGGTCGATGATCATGTCCCACGGCCATGATGACCGCGTCTGCTCTTATGCCAACCTGGCCGCCATCCTCGATGCCGCACCGGGTGAAAAGACACAGGTCGCCCTCTTTGCCGATAAAGAAGAAATCGGTTCCGTCGGCAACACGGGCGTCCAGTCGTCGTACTTCCCGGACTTCATCGCCGAACTCCTGTCCCTCCAGGGCCATGACCAAGAAATCTGGCTGCGCCGGACCCTGCGCAACAGCGAAGTCCTGTCGGCCGACGTCTGCGCCGCCTTCGACCCGGTCTTTGCCGACGCCTATGAAGAACAGAATTCGGCCAAGCTCGGTTACGGCATCTGCCTGTGCAAATACACCGGTGCCCGCGGCAAGGCCGGCAGCAACGATGCCAACGCCGAATTCATGGCCAAGATCCGCCGCATCTTCAACGAAAAAGACGTTCCCTGGCAGGTTGGAGAACTGGGCAAGGTCGACCAGGGCGGCGGCGGTACCATCGCCTACATCATGGCCGACTGGGGCTGCGACGTCGTCGACTGCGGCGTAGCCATGCACAGCATGCACGCTCCCTTAGAAATCGTCGCCAAAGCCGATGCCTACAGCGGCTACCTGGCATACAAAGCATTTTTTGAAAGTAAGTGATACAAAAGGGCTTGTCGCACGACGACAAGCCCTTTAAAGTTGTTAGTTGTTAGTGGCTAGTGGTTAGGGGTTAGCGGATGGCTCTAAATTTAAAGGCTTTTTCTGCAAACTAAAATCTCCGTACTACAAACTATAAAGTAAACGGAGCCTCGCATGCTGGCAGAAACCTTCGTACGACAGCTCCTTTTTTAGTGGTTAGTGGCTAGTGGTTAGGGGTTAGTGGCTAGTGGTTAGTGGTTAGGGGTTAGGGGCTAGTGGCTAGCGGTGGTTAGGGGCTAGCGGAGGGCTTTAAGTTTAGAACCTTCTTCTACAAACTACAAATTCCGTACTACAAACTATAAAGTAAACAGAGCCTCGCATGCTGGTATGAGCCTTCGTGCGATAGTCTCTTTTTTCTGTAGGGGTCGCCACGTGGGCGACCCGCCGAGTATTTGAATCGTTCTCTTAGCAAACTAGCCGGGAAATCGTACATATCCTGACGCGGGCTCGCCACGTGCGAGCCCCTACATCGTCATTCATAAACAGAGACCGTGCCTAATGGCATCCGCTTTCACGGAGCCCTTTGATAGTCTGGTAAAGGCCGTACATATACAGGGCGACGGCGACCCAGGCGAAGCAGAAGGTCAGGCGCAGGGGCGGCGTGATGGTTTCGCCGCTCAAGAGGCCGATGACCAGGGTGATGCTCGGCGAGAGGTACATGAGCATGCCGCCGGTCGTAATGGGGACGCCTTTGACGCCGGCCGAAAAGAGCATCATCGGAATGGCCGTGACGATGCCCGTCGCCGGCAGGAGCAGCCACTGCCAGCCCTGGAAAGTCCCGACAGCCCCCATGCCGTGATATTCGCTGAAGGCGATGAACAGCAGGGACAGGGGCACCATGGAAAAGGATTCGATGAAGACCGAAACCTGGCTGTCCAGGCGGACTTTCTTTTTCAACATGCTGTATATCGCCCAACTCAGGCAGATGAAGAACGACAGCCAGGGGACGACGCCGTACAGGCAGAAGGCCAGGACCAGGCCGGCAGCGGCGACGACGACGGACAGTTTCTGGACCGGCCGCAGCCGTTCATGGAAGATCAGGCCACCAAAGAAGACGAGGACGATGGGATTGATAAAATAGGCCAGGCTGGCCTGGAGGATGAAGCCCTGTGTCGTCGCGTAAATATAAGACCCCCAGTTCAAAGTGATGAAGATACAGGCCCCGGCAATATACGGCCATTGCCAGCGCTCCTGTCGGACCCCTTTCAGGTCGGGCAGGAGCTTTTTCTGCAGAATCAGTAAAAAACAGAAGACCGATGCCCAGACAATCCGCGAGGCCAGCGTATACAGCGGCGGCAGCTGCCTCAACAGCAGCCAAAAAGCCGGCAGTACGCCCCAGATAGCCTGACTCAGAATGAAATAGATATAACAGATTTTGCTCCCGTCCATAAGACATCTCCTTTACCTGACTCACCTTATTGTTCCTATCTATCATGCAATAAGTGTTTTCGTTTGTCAATAATGAGGGCGATATCCCTGGCGGGAGCTATATCAGTCTTCTTCAATATGATGGGACCCATACTTCTTGAGCACGAGTTCGGTCAGATACTGGGCCGTCGCTTCGACGCCCAGGAAGCTGCTGTTGATGAGCAGATCCGTATGGTGGAAGTCGCCTGGCAGATAGCCGGCGTAGCGCACCTGGTAGGCGTCGCGGGCCCGGTCGACGTTGCGTATCATTTCCTTGGCCGTCCGTTCGTCCATCTTGAGCCGTTCGACGCAGTTCTTGAGGCGTTCTTTATAGGGCGCATAGATAAAGATGCGCAGCAAGTGCTTGGAACATTTCAGGATGGAATCGGAACAGCGGCCGACGATGATGCACGACTTGGCATCGGCCAGGTCCAGGATGATTTTCTTTTCCACCTGGAAGAGTTCGTCCTGTTTCCGCGATTCGTCGTGCCCCAGTGGGAAGCACATGCGCCAGAAGCGGTTCGGCCTGGCCGATTCCTCCAGGTCGCTGGCAATAGACAAGGACATATTCATCTTCTTCGCTGCAGCTTCGATGAGGTCGCGGTCATAAAATTCGACGTTCAGGGCTTCGGCCATTTCTTTGGCAATGGGCCGGCCCATACTGCCGAACTGGCGGTTGATGGTAATGATGAATTTTTCCATCGTACTCCCTCCCTTACGATAAGAAGCGGCTCAGGAAATTGCGGGCCCGTTCCGTCTTGGGGTGGCTGAAGAATTCGGCCGGCGTCGTATCTTCCTGGACGATGCTGTCGGCCATGAAGACGATGCGGTCTGATACGTCGCGGGCAAAGGCCATTTCATGGGTCACGATGACCATGGACATGCCGTTGTGAGCCAAGTCGCGCATGACGTCAAGGACGCCGCCGACGAGTTCCGGGTCCAGGGCCGACGTCGGTTCGTCGAAGAGGATCATCTTGGGATTCATGGCCAGGGCGCGGGCAATGGCGACGCGCTGCTGCTGGCCGCCAGAGAGCATATCCGGCATCTTTTCGGCCTTATCGGCCATGTCGACCTTTTTCAGCATTTCCATGGCAATATCGTGGGCATCGGCTTTCTTCAGGTGCTTGACGCTTTGCAGGGCCAGCATGACGTTGCCGACGACGTTGCGCAGGGGAAATAAGTTAAAGTGCTGGAAGACCATGGTCACTTCTTCGCGCATCTTGCGGATATCGTAGCCCGGCTGGAGGATGCTCTGGCCGTTGTACTTGATGTCGCCGCCTGTCGGCGATTCCAGCAGGTTCAGGCAGCGCAGGAAGGTGCTCTTGCCGGCGCCGGACGGCCCGAGGATGCAGGTGACTTCATCGTCCAGGGACAGGCTGATGTCATTCAGGACCAGGTTATCACCATACTGTTTCTTCAAGTGTTCAATTCGCATCATTTTACATCAGCTCCCATCTTCTGTTCACAAATATTGACGGCTACGGTCAGCAGCGAAATCAGGACTAAGTAGAATACGGCCAGGACGGTATAGCTTTCGACGAATTCAAAGTTCGACGAAGCGTACTGGCCAGCCTGATAGGTCATTTCGGCGACGCCGATGACCGTCAAAATGGACGTATCCTTTACGGTAATGATGAACTGGTTGCCCAGGGCCGGCAGCATGGTCCGGAAGGCCATGGGCAGGATGAGCTTCATGACGATCTGCAGCTTCGTCATCCCCAGGGACATGCCCGCTTCCCACTGACCTTTAGGCACTTCCAGGATGGCGCCGCGGACGATTTCCGATATATACGCCCCGGCATTGAGGGAAACGCAGAGGATGCCTGCCGCTTCATGAGATAAATGGATGCCAAAGAGTTTTGGCATGACAAAATAGATGTACAAGGCCTGGACCAGGATCGGCGTACTGCGGATGATCCAGACGTAGAAAGCGCTGATGCTCTTGAGGATGCGTATATTGCGGGCCCGGGAAAACCCCGTAGCCAGCCCGATGAAATAGCCGATGATGATACTCGTCACGGAAATGACGACAGTCCAGAACAGGCCTTTCGTAACAACACCGACGATGATGTCCAAGTGTTCCCAGTTAAACATAAGATTCCCCCCTTAATAAAAGACCCCTTATAGCAAGAAGTCCGGCAAAAGTACGACTCTTGCCGGGCCACTGCTGACTGGCTGCTGCCCTTAGACATTCAGCCATTTATCTTCTAACTTCTTGATTGTCCCGTCTTCCTGCAATTCTTTCAGGGCCTTATCGAATTCAGCTTTATACGGGCTGTCCTTAGGCAGGGCGAAGCCATCGGGAATCTTGGCCGTTTCATCGCCCAAGAGGGCCAGACCGCTTTCAGGATGCTTCTTCAAATAATAGACGGCATTCGGTTTATCCTGCATGAGGGCGTCGGCCTTGCCCTGTTCGACTTCCATGAAGGCTGCTGAAATAGCCGGGAAGACGACTATTTCCGAATCCTTACAGTGTTCCGTTACGTATTTGTGGGCAGCTGTCCCCTTTTCGACGGCGATTTTCTTGCCTTTCAACTGATCTACAGACGTAAGGTTTTCATCTTTGCGGACGACGAACTGCAAACCTGCGTTTTCATAGGGTTCGGTGAAGTCCATCTTCTTCTTGCGGTCTTCGGTAATGCAGACCTGGCCCATGCCGATATCGTACTCACCGTTGGCGACGGCCATGAACATGTTATCATATTCCGTCGGCGTGACTTTATAGGTAAAGCCCAGTTTCTTGGACATGGCATCGAGCAGGTCCAGGTCGAAGCCGACGAGCTTACTGTTTTCATCTTTGAAAGCAAAGGGCGCATAGATCCCGGTCGCTACTTTCAGCTCTTTCCCTTTCAGGCTGGCCTTATCGCTGCTGCCGCTTCCCCCGCCGCAGCCAGCTAAGACAGATATGGATACGACGGCACTCAGGCCGGCTAAGATCGCTTTTTTTACCTTGCTGTTCATCATCATCATAATCAGGCACCCCTCTTCACATGTATGACTAGAATCTATCGTTCAGGTCTCATGACCGGAACTGTATATTCAGGCTTGAATTTGGAAGCCGTGACGGAACGGGTCCGTCTCATCGAGGACCAGGCAGTTGATGCCGGTGATATAGGCACTGCCCGTAATCTGCGGGATAGCTGCGGCCATGCCGCCGACGGCTGCATCATCTACGATGCGGGCTTTGAACAAGGTCCCCATGATACTTTCATAAACGAAAAGTTCATTTTTCTTCAATTTCCCCCGCAAGTACAGCGACGCTACTTTGGCGCTGGTACCGGTCCCGCAGGGGCTGCGGTCGATCTGATAATTGCCGAAGACGACGGCATTCTTCATGGTCGCTTCAGGCCGGTCGGCCTTGCCGTAAAATTCGACTAAGTCGACGCTGTGGATGTCCAGTTCCGGATGGGCTACGACTTCCTGATTGTTGACGGCCCGGAGGATGTTCATGCCCGTGTCGATGATAGTCCGGATATTTTCAGGCTCTAAGCGCATCCCCAAAGCATCGGCGTCGACGAGGGCGAAGAAACTGCCGCCAAAGGCGATGTCCAGGGCAACGTGGCCTAAGCCGTCGACAGGGACCGTGACCCCTGTCCGGTACAAGAAGCAGGGCACGTTGGTAATGGTCACTTCTACGGCCCGGCCGGCTTCGACTTTGACGTGGGCCTTGATGAGGCCTGACGGCGCATCGAGGCAGATGTCCGTATAGGGTTCATGGACGGGTATCATCTGTTCATTGACCAGCACCGTCGCCACGCCGATGGAACCGTGGCCGCACATATTCAGGTAGCCGCCGCTGTCCATGAAGACGACGCCGACATCAGCTTCTTCGTGGACCGGCGTCATGAGGATGGCGCCGAACATATTCGTATGGCCCCGCGGCTCCAGCAAGATGGCCTTGCGGTAGGTATCGTAGTGCTTGGCGATGTACTGCTTCTTTTCCATCATCGTCCTGCCTGGCGCGTGAGGAAATCCATTGACGACGATGCGCGTCGGTTCTCCCATGGTATGCGAATCGATAACCAGGAATTTTTCTTCTCCCCTCAGTTTTTCCATCAAGCGTTCCTGATTAGCATGCCACATCGAATCTCCCCTTTCTCTCCTTAAAACGAGCAACGGCGTTTATCTCTCATGGAGATAAACGCCGTTGTTTATTTTAAGTTTATATTA
This sequence comes from uncultured Megasphaera sp., assembly GCA_902464195.1. Classification (GTDB taxonomy): domain Bacteria; phylum Bacillota; class Negativicutes; order Veillonellales; family Megasphaeraceae; genus Megasphaera. The sequence goes on along the minus strand of CABQJB010000104.1, from coordinate 3 downwards.
TTG
>CABQJB010000103.1 GCA_902464195.1 uncultured Megasphaera sp. | reverse complement strand
GTCTATATTATTCTATATTTTATTAGGAATATAGACCATCCTGTTCCGTCATTTTATCCATCAAAAAGACCTCTTTCCGAAAGAGAAAGAGGTTGTTTGCTGATTCTTTATCTCTCGGAATAATCCGCAGGAATTGGCACCGTCATCGTCGGTTGCCGGGTTTCATAGGGCCAGTCCCTCCACCACTCTGGATAAATGTCGTCTAAAGTTGTCTTGATTCTTAGTTTATCATGGATGCGTAATTTGTCAAGGGGGCAGGCTGATGCGAACCTGTTAACCGGGGATAAGTCCTTGACAATAGGTGCATAGCAAGTATATAATAAAGCAAAATCTAAATGGATTTGTCGATGAACGAAACGAGTATATCCGATGTGGCAGTTCCAGCGAGCCGATGGCAGTGGGAGTTCGGCACGGACCGGCGGGTAGAATGGATTCGGGAGATGCGGCCTGAACGGTGACCAGTAGGGTGCGACGGTGTATTTCCACCGCTATCAAAGAAACGTGTATCGCTTATGCCGTACATGTAGAGCTGGACTCACTGAGTCAATCTGGGTGGCACCGCGGAAGAAATCAAACCTTTCGTCCCTGTATAGGGACGGAAGGTTTTTTTGTGTCTTCAAATAGAAGGGGAGAGAAAGATGCTGGAAATGAAAGATGTCAGTTTCAACTACGGTAATGGCGTGCCCGTATTGGAACATGTAAATGTACAGATCGGTGAGGGCGAATTCATCGGTCTCGGCGGCCGCAACGGCTGCGGCAAGACGACAGTGACGCGCCTGCTCATGGGGCTGGAAAAGCCCGTATCCGGTGAAATCCTGTATGACGGCAAGGTCATCAATGATGACGATGCTTCCGTGCGCAGCCATTTCATGGGCTACGTCTTCCAGCGGCCGGAACGGCAGATGTTCCGGCCGACGGTCCGCGAAGAAGTGGCCTATGGGCCGCAGCAGCTGGGCATGAGCCGCGACGAGATCCGTCAGGCCGTCGACGATGCTCTGGCTGCGACGGAACTGACGGAACTGGCTGAAGCCTATCCGCCCAACCTGAACCGCGGTGAAAAACAGCGCGTCGCCATTGCCTCGGCCATCGCCATGCATACGAAATACATTGTCCTAGATGAACCGACGAGCGGCCAGGACAGTGAAGACAAAGACCAGCTCATGGCCTTGCTGACAGACCTCAATAAAAAGGGCATGACTATCCTCATCATCAGCCATGATATGGATATTTTCGCCGAATACTGTCAGCGTGTCCTGGTCATCGGCAATCATACCAAGGCCTTTGACGGGACGCCGCAGGAATTGTTCACCCAGCGCGATGATTTATATGACCTGGGCCTGAGCCGGCCCGATGCCGTCGCCTTGTCCATGGCGGTCCCTGATTTTCCTTATTGTAAATCGATGAAAGAATTTACGGCAGCCATGCTGGAACGGATTGGAGGTATGAAAAAATGATGAAGAATTTGGTCCCTGTTACGAAATTGATTGGCACCTTCGCCTTTTCTTTCTGGGCCCTGGTCATGCATACGACGCTGCCCCTGGTCATCTTAGTCGTCATCGAACTCATCCTCTTAGGATTATGCGGCAGCCTGTCGCGCAACATCAAGGCCGTCTTCAGCCTGGCCGTCTTCGCCGTCTTCCTGGCTGTCGTCCAGCTCCTGGGCGGCGGGTCCCTGGAATCGGCTTATGTCACGGGCCTGCGCATGCTGGCCATGACCATCGTCTTCATTATCTTGCTGACGACGACGCGCCTGCAGGATTTGACGGCAGCCCTGGTCAAGCAGATCAAGATTCCTTATGAATATGCCTTTATGTTCACGGCGGCCCTGCGCTTCGTGCCCGATTTCATCGCCGAAAGCAAGGCCGTCCAGGAAGCCCAGGCCTGCCGGGGCCTGTCGACGAAGGGCAATGTCTTTAAGAAAGTCATCAATTATATGAGCGTCGTCCAGCCGCTGATGCTCAAGTCCCTGGGCCGGTCGGAAACGATGGCCCTCAGCCTGGAATTACGCGGCTTCGGCAGCAACGAACACAGCTTCATGAGCAATGTCCGCCCCAAAGGCCGCGACTATGTGGGCATCATCATCATGCTGGCCCTGAGCTGCTTTGTCGTTTACTTGCGCCTGCAAGACCTGGTTTAGGAGGGAAGAAAGATGAAAACTGTCGCAGATATTGCTAAATTAGAATTTCATCATCGTCAGGGCGGCCAGTTCCGCTGGATTACCATTACGACGCTCATGCTGGCCATCGGCACGATTCTGCACCTCGTCTCACCGAGCGTCGGCGGCGTCACGCCGAACTGGACCATCGCTACATATTGTGTCGCCATCTGCCTGACCAAGCCGAGTTACAAGCAGGCCTTGGGTATTGGCCTGGTGGCGGCCCTGGTCAACGTCCTGACGTCGAAGTCGGGTTTCCCTTATGGCAACCTCATCAGTGAACCCCTCGGCGCACTGACCTGTACGTTCATCGTCAAGAACCTAGCATTCATCAGATTCAAAGGTCATTCGTGCCTGCCCGTCCTGACCGGCTTTGCAGCGACCTGCATGAGTGGCGGCGCTTTCGTCACTATCCTGAAGTTCGTCATGAATCTGCCGAATGTCGTCTATTTTACGGCTATGCTGCCCTTGGTCGTCGTCATCGGTGCCTTGAATGCCGTCGTTACGCCGCTCATGTATTTCCCGGCCCTGCGCCTTTTCGTATCCCGGGGCATCCTTGATTCCCTGGAAGAACGGGAAGTCACGTCGGACCACAGCATGTATGATTTGAAGCCGACCCAGGACGGCCTCATTTCTATGGAACATTTGTCATACATCTATAACAAGCAGAAGACGCCCGTCCTGGACGATGTCACCATGACCGTGAATAAAGGCGACTTCCTGGTCATTACCGGTGAAAGCGGCAGCGGCAAGAGCTCTCTGTGCATGGCCATGACTGGTGCTATCCCACATTATTTCGGCGGCGTCATGAAAGGCATGGTCTATGTCGACGGCCAGGCGACGACGCAGACGACGATTTCCCATCTGGCAACCCGCGTCGGCGCCATGCTCGATGATTATGACAGCCAGCTCGTCGCCATGACTGTCGAAGAAGAAATCGCTTTCAGTCTGGAAAATCAGGGCGTCGCACCGGATAAAATCGGCCAGGCCATTTCGGAAGCCCTGGAAAAGGTCAATATGACGCCGTACCGCAACCGCCAGGTCACGAAGTTGTCCGGCGGCCAGCGCCAGCGCCTGGTCATCGCCGACGTCCTGGCTACCAACCCGGATATCCTCGTCTTTGACGAACCGACGTCGGCCCTGGATCCGGAAGGGACGCATGAATTCTATGAATTGATCCACGACTTGAATGTTAAATACGGCCATACCATCGTCGTCATCGAACATACGCTGGAAGCGGCCCTGCCCTATGCCAACCGGCTGGTCCTCATCGACCACGGCCACATCCTCAGCGATGCTGACGTCGAAACGACGCTGCGCTATATGTATGACCACGATATTTATACCAGTGCCATCCCGAAAATCTTCGCCTGCCAGATGGACCTGGAAAAAGCCGGCTGCCATTTCGATGCCCCGTGGCTGTCGACGGACGCTGCCGTAAGGGCCGTCCTGAAACTCCTGTGCCTGGGCGACAGCCTGACGTATGGCTTCGACGTCCGGCCCGACCAGAGCTGGACGGCCCTGGTCTCGGCCCAAAACCATGTCCATATCGACAATGAAGGTCAATGCGGCGATACGACGACGGGCATGGTCTATCGCCTCCATCAGTTCGACCTCAGCCGTTACGATGCTTACTTTATCATGGGCGGTTCTAATGACATCCTCCTCGATGTGGAAGTAGAGAAAATCTGCCAGAATATACGGACCATCGTCACGACCTTCAAGGCCCAGGGGAAACCGGTATATCTGGGCATCCCGCCGCTGACTACGATGGAAAGCGCCATGTACGGCTGGCAAAATGCCAGTGACGTAGAAAAACACAATGACCAACTCCGCCAGTATCGGCAATGGCTCCTTTCCTACGGAAAAGAAACAGAGTGCATCATCGTCGATTTCTACGAATCCCTGCTTCGTGCCGAACGGCGGACAGGCCGCAACCTCTACGCCGACGGCGTCCATCCCACTGCCGAAGGCTACGCTGTCCTGGCCAGAGCCGTGCTGAAAGCGATGGGAGTTTAGTGGCTCGTGGTTCGTGGCTCGTAGGGGCCGCCCAAAGGGCGGACCGCCTGATTCACTAAAAAAGGCACTGTTGCACGAAGGTTTCTGCCATCATGCGAAGCTCCTTTCTCTTTATAGTTTGCAACATGGAGTTTATAGTTTGTAGAAATGGACTTTAAATTTTTAACCATCTGCTAACCACTAACTGCTAGCCACTAACAACTTAAAAGGGCTTGTCGCATGCGCGACAAGCCCTTTTTACAAACTGTAGGGGCGCGCACGTGGCGCGCCCGCACTGTTTATGTGAGCATTCCCTAAGCCATCCTAGGGGGCTTTTTTTTTGACCCTTACAGCTCGGTGGCGTAGGTGCCAGTTATTCATAGCGGGCGCCCCACGTGGCGCCCCTACAATTGGGCACTAGCCACGAACCACGAACCACGAACCACTGATTTACGGGATTCCCGCAACGGGCCGCCCTTTGGGACGGCCCCTACAGCGACATCACAGATGTCGTTAATGTCCGGCTGTAGGCTGGACGTTGGCTTTGGCGTCGAGGAGGACGTCTTTCTTCGTAGCGCCGTTGACTTTGTATTTTAAGGTCAGGACCAGGAGACCGGCGCAGAACATGAAGGCGGCCATGAGGTAGTAGCCCATGTCGAAGCTGCCTGTCTGGGCCTGGACCCAGGCCATCATGTTCGGGCCGAACATGCCGCCCAGGTTGCCGCAGGAGTTGATGAGGGCAATGGAGCCGGCAGCGGCCGGGCCGGAGAGGAAGGTCGTCGGGATGGTCCACCATACGCCCATGGAAGCGTGGATACCGATTGCCGACAGGCAGATGAGGAACAAGGCGACGCCCATGTTATGAGCGAAAGGCGACAAGCCGAGGCCGACAGCGCCGACGGCCAGGGCACCGAAGACGTGCCATACTTTATCGCCCGTAACCGTAGCCGTATGGCCGATGACCAGCTGGACGACGAGGGCTGCTATCATGGGGATAGCGATAGCTCCACCGATGAGCGACGTGGACCAGCCGGAGAGGTTCTTGAGGACCGTCGGCATCCAGAAGTAGAAGCCCCAGAAACCGACGACCCAGAGGAAATAGATGAGGCAGAGTTTCAGGACTTTCGTATCCGTAAAGGCCTGGAAGACTGTGTATTTCTTGACGCTCTGCATCTTGGTCTGTTCTTCCTGGTACATGGTGGTCAAATATTCTTTTTCAGCATCCGTCAGCCAGCTGGCCTGGTCGGGACGGTCTTTGACAGCAAAGAAGAAATAGAAAGCAAAGCAGAGGGCCGGGATGGATTCCAGGATGAACAGTTCCTGCCAGCCCAAGAGGCCGAAGAAGGAATGTTCCAGCAGGACGCCGGCAATCGGTGCGCCGATGATCGTCGAAAGGAGCAGCGATGTCAGCATGAGCGACGTAGCCCGGGCCCGTTCAGCCGCCGTGAACCAGCGGGGGAACAAGAGGGAATAGATGACCGGATATAGACTGGCTTCCGATGCGCCTAACAGGAAGCGGCACAGGTAGAACTGCCATTCTGTCGTGACGAAGGCCATGCACAGGCTGACGGCGCCCCAGGTGAACATGATGCGGGAAATCCATTTCGATGCCGAGAATTTAGCGGCGAACAGGGAACCGGGGATTTCCAGGAGCAAGTAGCCGGCGAAGAAGATGCCGGCACCGAAGCCGTATACTTCCGGCGATAACCAGGGCAGGGTCTGAGTCATAGTCAGTTTGGCGTAGGAAATATTGACGCGGTCGATGCAGGCTATAATCGAGACGAGAAAGACCGGTAAAATGATGCGAAGATCTCTCCGTCGTTTCAGACTGTCGAAATTGATGTTTTCCATGATGAATTCCTCCTATTGTGAGTCATATAGTCATAAGATAAACATGAAATAAAAAAACTCCCGTCCACAAGGGACGGAAGTTCATATCCGCGGTACCACCCAATATTCCTCGCCAAAAAAGCAAGGCACTTTTCAACGTACTATCATACGCGTTTCCTGTAACGTGGATCAGACGGTGCAGTTTACTCATTTCAACTGCAATTCTCAGAGATGATTTTCCATTTTCCTTCCACCGCCGGCTTTCACCATACCCGGCTCGCTGTGCGCTTCCGTAAAAATGTACTCTTTCTCGTCATCGAATGTCAAAATATAAAATCGATGTTTAACTTACGGTCCTTATCATAGACCCTGTGCATCGATTTGTCAATGGTTTATTCCAAATTTTTTATCTATAAGCCTCGCCTGCTAGGAGAGGTGGCCCAAAAGGGCTGGAGAGGTTGAACCTCTCAGTCAGCTGTGCTGACAGCTCCGGCAAGGCTCTCCGTTTTGGCAACCGTCCTGTCCTTCTCTCCGGTCAGTCCCTGACGAGTCCCAAAGGGCCTATCAGGGGAGCCACTAACCACTAACCACTAGCCACTAACTACTAACAACTAAAAAGGGATTGTCGCATGTGCGACAATCCCTTTTTGTCATGGTGGAGATGAGGAGAGTCGAACTCCTGTCCGTAAATGCTGCCCCATGAACTTCTCCGAGCGCAGACCTTGTTAGGATCTTAAACCGTTTTCGTACAAGGACAAACTAGACGATTCCAGCCTGTGAGTTTCCCGACACGACTGCCAGGCAGAGCCATGTGGTATCCCGCTAAGTGACGTCTGCGAGCTGCCCGCAGGATTAGCAGCAGGAGACGTTAGCCGCGATTAGGCAGCTAAAGCAAAATTGTTTTCTTTTGCGTTTAATTTAAAAGGTTCACCGATTTACGGGCAGATGAAACCCCGGCTCGCTATTCATGATACAACCATCCACGTCGAAACCTTTACATCCCCATGGACAGAATATCCCTTTACAGGGATTCAAAATAAGTATAGCACATATTTTACCTTTTGCCAATGAAGTTTATGATATAATATGCGTAGGGGCCGCCCAAAGGGCGGCCCGCAGGTCGCAGTTCGCGGTTCGC